>NZ_ABCK01000030.1 GCF_000170755.1 Lentisphaera araneosa HTCC2155 | reverse complement strand
TTCAAAGATGATTGCAGATAGCGGTTATGATTGTGGGATGATTGGGAAATTTCATCTGCTCAGTTCAGGTTACAGAACGGAACCAAGATTAGATGATGGCTTTTCCTTTTGGAAATTCTCCCACGCACCGAGAGATGACTGGGATAGTGGACATGATTACGCCGATTGGGTGAAAGAGCAGGGCGGTGATCTGAACGAAATGCGCAATTCCCCTGAGCGAGTTAGACCTCACTTACACCAAACGAAATGGTCAACAGATATGGCGATTGAATTTATAGATCAAAAACGTGATAAAGATCAGCCCTGGATGCTAAATATCAATATTTATGACCCCCACCCCCCCTTCATTCCACCTGCGGAATACGCAAAAGAATTTAAGGCAGAGGAGATGCCCGGCCCCTATTTTCGTGATAGCGATTTAGCTCAGCAGGAAAAGCTTTCTGTTTGTGATTTTCAGGGGGAAATAAAAACGCCAGAGGGGCACGACGCGCATCAGGCACAGGCCTATTATTATGCGATGATCGCACAAATCGATGATCAGTTTGCACGACTGCTGCAGCATTTGGACGATATGGGTCAGCGAGATAATACTCTCATTGTCTTTACCTCGGATCACGGAGAAGCCTTAGGCGATCACGGGCTTATGTGGAAGGGTTGTCGTTTTTACGAGGGTTTAGTGAAAGTACCCTTGATTATATCTTATCCAAAAGACTTTAAAACTGATCTTGTGGCCGAGGGATTAGTGGAACTTTTCGATATGTCCGCAACTCTTTTAGAAGTGGCAGGCGTCGATATGCCAGAACACTTTCAGGGGCAGTCGCTGATGCCCGTGCTTAAGGGGAATAACAATGGCCAAAAAATCCGTGAGGCCGTGCGTTGTGAATATTTCGATGCCCTGGATCCGCATTTTACTGGAGGCTCAGGTACATTTGCTACTATGTACCGTGAAGGCAACTTCAAACTTTCCATGTATCACGATAAAAATCTAGGTGAACTCTATGACTTAGAGAAAGACCCTTGGGAATTTGATGACTTGTGGGATAAGCCCGAATATACTGAGCTGAAGAATCAATTGATCTACAAGAGTTTTAATCATCACGTTATCAATACCACTGATGTGGGAGCGGAACGCATTGCCCCCATGTGACTTATATCTGCAGTATATTCACAGTTTTAAGTGGTCAGATCGCTTCGCTTGCAGATCGTTCGCAAAGCTCACTGCAGATTTAGATGGGAACGCCAAGCTCCTGCTTGGTCTTTATTGTTGATAATAGATGATTGATTTTAAAAAAAAACGTGCCGAGCAGGAGCTCAGCCTTCCCAGAGATGATGACTGATTTAGGTATTTGCCGAGCTGGAGCTCAGCGTTCCCAGGAGCTTTTAATATTTCTATAATAAAGCTGATTTAATCCTTAACTGATGTTAAGATTTGAGTTCACTAAAGAAGTACATAGCTAATGATTTTAACTTAAGGAATAAATTTAATGATCAAAACTAAGAAGTTCTTAATAGGCGCTTTCTTGTGCGCATCACTGCAAAGCTCTTTTGCGGATACCACATACGATATCAAACACGATAAACCTGCCATGATGCAGGCAAAAGAAAAACCTTATCATTCCAAAGACCCCGTTTGGCAGAAGTACTGCTTGCCAATTGGCAATGGCAAAATTGGTGCCATGGTTTATGGAGGCGTGGAGCAGGAAAAAATCAATTTCACGATTGATAGTCTTTGGTCAGGAAAAGTCGATGGGACTCAAAACCTTGCGGGCAGTTATAAGGGTATGGAGCAACTTCGCGGAATGCTCATGAAAGATGAGTATGATGCCGCACACAAATTAGCGAAGGATTTAATTGGTTCGAGTCCAAGTGCCGATGGTAATTTTGGAACATTTCAGACTTTTGGTGACTTAGTCTTTGATACGGGAATCAAGTTTGAGTCGGTGAGCGATTACCAACGTAAGCTCGATATCAATAATGCCCTTTCCGTCGTTGAATTCACAATGGGTAAGCATAAATACACTCGTACGGCTTTTGTCTCACACCCGGATCAGTGCTTGGTGCTTAGATTCGAAGTATCCGCAGGGGGCTCACAAAATATAAAGCTCGGATTCGAAACACCCAACAAAGACTGGGTGCCCCGTATCAATGGCAATGATATAGTTATTTCCGGAAAGGCTGCGCAGAACCACATGCCGGTCAATGCACGCATTCGTGTGAAGCATGAGGGCGGCAAGTTCAGCGCAAGTAAGGGGACACTCTCTGTGGAAGGCGCTCGAGTCGTAGAGTTTTATCTTTCGGCGGATACCGCATTTGATTATAAGGCTCCCAATCGCATTGGAGAAGCTCCCGATCAAGAGGTCTTAAAAACCCTTAATCAAGCAAGCGAAAAATCTTATGCGGAGCTCTTAGAAAGGCATTTGGAAGATTATAAAGATCTTTTTGATCGTCTCACTATCGACATCGGAGATTCAAGCCTTGAATTGAGAAATATGCCCATGGAAGCTCGCTTGAAAAACTATGGTGATAGTTTGGCGAGCAATGCAAATCCGGACCCAGATTTAATCGAGACCATTTATCAGTACGGACGTTATTTGCTGATTGCGAGTTCTCGGCCAGGGACATTGCCTGCCAATTTGCAGGGTGTTTGGAATAATTCACTGACTCCCCCTTGGGCGGCAGATTATCACATCAATATCAACCTGCAGATGAATTACTGGCTTGCGGGCCCAACCAACCTGATCGAATGTGAAGAACCCTTATTGAAATTTATAGAGTCCTTAGTTGAACCAGGTCGTATTACGGCTAAAGAATACTTCAACTCTGAGGGTTGGATGTCTTATCATGCGACTAATATTTGGGGTCACACCGCACCGCGTGTGGGGCGAGGTAAGGGAAAGCTTACTTGGAAAGCTCTGACAACTTGTTCGCTCTGGCTATCGCATCACCTCTATGAACACTTTGCCTACCGTCAGGATAAGAGTCAACTTAAAAATGAGATTTGGCCTGTTTTAGCAGAGGCCGCAGATTTTGCAGCGGGCTATCTGACACAGCTTCCAGATGGAGCCTACACATCGATGCCATCCTGGTCATCGGAACATGGTTTGATTTCCAAGGGAGCCATTACTGATATTGCCACCACACGAGAGGTCTTGCAATGTGCTTTGGAGTGTGCTGAGATTCTTGGCATTAATAATGAGCGTACAGCGAAATGGAAAAACCGTAAAGATAATTTATTGGCCTATAAAATTGGTCAGCATGGCCAACTTCAAGAATGGCTTGAAGATCGCGATGACCCAAATAATAAACACCGTCATATTAATCACCTCTGGGGCTTACATCCAGGGACACAGATTTCTCCACTAAAAACGCCTAAGCTTGCGGACGCCGCATTAGTGACTCTCGCACATCGTGGCGATGGGGCAACGGGTTGGTCTCTAGGCTGGAAATTAAATTTTTGGACGCGAATGCGCAATGGCGAGAAAGCCATGATACTGTTAAATAATTTAGTAAAAGAAAAGCTTTATCCCAATCTTTTTGATGTTCATCCCCCCTTTCAGATCGATGGTAATTTTGGTGCGACCGCGGGTGTGACTGAGATGTTGCTGCAATCTCAGGAGCGCGATTCAGAGGGACGTTATGTGATTGATGTTCTTCCGGCACTCCCAAAATCCTGGTTGTCCGGCAGTGTGAAAGGCTTAAAAGCTCGCGGTGGTTTTGAGGTAGATATCACTTGGGAGCAGGATAAAATTAAAGAATTGAGTATCACTTCTCTCAAGGGCCATGAATTTGCTTTGCGTCTCAATGGCGAAGTAAAAACGAAGGCGTATAAAACAGCGTCGCAACAAAAGATGAGTTGGCGTTTTTGAAGACTTGAGTCCTATTCAAAATTTAAGTTGGGCAATTATTTAGGGCTTTAGCCCGGCATAATGTGGCGTGAGCCACACGTCCTGGATAATGTTTTCACCCGCCTGTCTGGCAAGACCTCACGACTGTGAGTCCGGCATATACCGAACCCAAGTGTGGGACCTCGCGATTTTATATGATCTTATTCATAGCCCTAACGGAGTATGCTACCCTCTGTCGGACTCACAAGTGAGCCCTTTTTCGTATTAGAACATGGTTTCACATACCCCTGACGGAGCATGCTACTCTCTGTCGGTGCTTCGCAGCTAAACGGGAGTCAGCAAGGAGGGCTTTAGCCCGGCATAAATGAGATTGTGGCGTGAGCCACACGTCCTGGAAAATGTTTCATGTCCTGGAGAATGTTTTTGCCCGCCTGTCTGGCAAGACCTCACGACTGTGAGTCCGGCATATACCGGACCCAATTGTGGGTCCTCGCATTTTTATATGATCTTTTTCATCCCCCTGACGGAGTATGCTACACTCTGTCGGACTCACATGTGAGCCCTGATAATTTAGATATTCTCAGTCATGCAGTTTTCGGTGTATGCTAAAAGCTATCGGCCTTATTTCATTCTATATTATTGCCGGATTAATAGTTCTATTGTGTAAGGCCGTCGAATCGGAACTTGTCAATACCCCAATTATTAGCATTATTCCAGGGATGACCACTGGTATTTTGGTCAAAGCCGATCATTTGAGGATTGCTGAATATATACGTATAATTCATTGCTTTGACATGCCCGTCGGCAAATAGCCCATTAGCTTTGTCGCCCACATGTCGGGGGGCGATAAGATTGGTGTTGAAATAGATGTCAGCACGGCTGTGGGCATCCATGGTAAAAATGACTTCGGAGGGCTTTGCCAAGCCAGTGAGCGTCTCACCATCCCTAAGATAGCGATTCATGGGAAAACTGGACTCCCACCATAAACTTGTATGCCAGCCCTCTCTTTTTTGAGACGGGCAGAACCATAGGTCCATGTTTTGGACATAATTGTAATCATAAATCGATTTATAGGATTTGCCAGAAACTTTTGAAAGAACCCCCCCACGGTGACCTCCCCCACGATAATAGTTATTGCCGTTATATCCCATGGTCCTTGGCAAGAATTGGTTATCATTATCATCTAGATACATGAAGTTAGCTATGCTGATTTGTTTTTGCTGACTGACACAAACCGCTTTTCTTGCTTCGCCTCTTGATTTAGAAAGCATAGGCATGAGAAAGGAAGCGAGGATGCCAATAATCGCAATGACTACCAATAATTCTATGAGGCTAAAGTGCAGTTTCTTTATGTAAGATTTTTTCATTAAGGGCCTCTGATTTCATTATATTTTATAATAGAAGTCAGTTTAAATCAAGATCTTAACAGGAAAGTAGAAAATAATTAAGCTATCTGTTTAAAATTCACTCATTCTGCTTAGTATAGTCTTGAAATTAGTGATGATTTAATAGATCATTAAAGCATGAATAAACTTGTCCCTTATGGTGACATAAATAATAGGAAACTAATGGATAATTGGAACACGAGAGAATCTTTGCTCTTACGAGCATCAAATCCCGACGATCATGAAGCATTTGAAGAATTTGTTTATTACTACAAGAATTTCATCAGCATGGTTTTTGTTAAAATGGGAGTGAATGATAGCCATGTTGACGACCTCAAGCAAGATCTATTAGTTAAGCTTTGGAGAGATATCAGCAAGTTTGATTCGACTCGAGAAAACTCGAATTTTCGAGGCTGGCTCAGCGTCGTTATTCGACATGAGGTTTATCGATTTTTTAGAAAGACTAAGAAAACTCAGACGGATGAACTGCCAGATAATCACCTCAATCTCTCAGAAGAGAGTGAAGTCGATAAGATGATTGAAGATGAGTGGAAGGCCTATGTTACTTCTTTGGCAGTAGAAAAAGTAAAGTCTTATTTTGATGGTAATGCGCTCAAGGTTTTTTATTTAACCTTAGAAGGCAAGAATGCTGCTGCCATTGCCGAAGAACTCGATATGTCAGAGAACTCAGTCTACGTTTTGCGATCACGAGTTAAAGCCCGTTTCCAAAGTGAAATCCGTCAACTAAGAATGTTTTTGGAAAATCACCAATGAACAAAAAATCGGATCAGTTTATCGCGATTCCGAAAAACCTGGATTATCGGGCAACTGATTTTTACGATATGGAAGAAGATGAGCGCGATGTTCAGAGTACTCAACTCTACAAAGAGCTTTCTGATATTTCGAAACGCTATACCGAAGTCAAAGAGATTGCCTCTGGGGGGATGAAAATCATTTCTCGTGCTTATGATCAAAAGACAAGCCGCTATGTGGCGATGGCAACTATTAAAGAGAGTTTGGGCTCGGAATCCTATGGTCCCTTTTTAGCGGAGGCACGCCTTACTGCGGCTTTACACCATCCCAATATTATTAAAGTGCATGACATTGATTACCAAGGCGATGGTTCTCCTTATTTTACCATGGATCTCAAATTGGGTGATTCACTCCATGAAATTCTCAATAAGCTACAGCAAGGAGATGAAGCGTACTCAAAAACTTACACGAGAGAATCACTGCTAAATATTTTTATTAAAATTTGTGATGCCGTTTCCTATAGTCATTCGCAAAGTGTCTTGCATTTGGATATAAAGCCAGAGAATGTTCAGGTGGGCGATCATGGTGAGGTTTTGCTTTGTGATTGGGGTTTAGCTCGTCAATTAGGTGATAAAACAAATGATACCCTAGAGCTTTTGAGTATGGATTTTCTCAGGGGAGAAACCCTTGTTGGAAAAGTACGCGGTACACCTGGTTTCATTGCTCCAGAGCTTTTAGAAGACAAATCTAAAAGGGGCTACCGATCAGATATTTATGCTCTCGGCGCAGTACTCTATAGTATTCTCACCTTAAAAGCACCCATTGATGCTGCAGATGTAATTGAAATTTTGCGTAAAACAAAAGAGGGTATGCTCGTGCCTCCTATTGAACGTAGCCCCGACAGATCGATCGCTCAGAGTTTGAATGCAGTTGTGATGAAAGCCATGGCATTAGATAAATATGAGCGCTATCAAACGGTGGCAGAACTCACTGAAGACGTGAGGAAGTATTTATTTGGCTTTGCGACCAGCGCAGAAAATGCGGGTTTTATAAAAGAGTTTTCTTTGTTTTATAAAAGGAACCGTAATGCGAGTCGCATTGCGGGGCTAGCTGTCTTAGTGATCGTTGTTTTTACCAATGCATTTATCGTTAAACTAGAAAAAGCACGGCAGCAAGAGCATAGCCTTCGCTTAGTTGCTGAACAAGAAAAGAAAAAAGCCGAGGAGAATTTTCAAAAATATAAAGAAGAAAAAGACTTAGCTGACCTTACCTTGTCGACCGATCCATCTATTGTATTAGCGAAACTCAAAGAGTATTACCATAGAAATTTTTTAAGTTCTCCCAAAGAGACTTTAGACGAAATTATGCGTTCTCTCGAACGTATTAAGCAATCAAATGATTCAGCCATTATACTTTACGAGTTCAAGGGCGATGTGCACTTCGTAAGGCAGGAGTTTGATTTAGCCTTGAACGAGTTGAAAAAAGGTCGTGGTGCAGAAAGTAATATGAACCTTTTTAGTTCCCTAAAATCTATAGAGGACTACAAAAGTGGGCAAGAGCCAGCCCCCCTTTCAGTCATTAGAAAGCTCATAAAAAGTCTACGAGGAAACTTCCTTCAACAACAGGTCCGCATGATGCTGTACGATCGTGAAGTCAGAGCAAATGACCTAGAACATCTAGAGTTAGTTAAAATGGTCTTTAAAGAAATAAATCGTACGAGTGAAATAGAGCAATTTGAATTTGATTTCGAAACGAAGACCTTAACCATCTCCGGTGACTTCGTTCGTTGCAGTGTGTATATCAGTCAATTCGATCGCCAAGTGTCTTTAATATCGACCTTAAAACCAGAACATTTAATTCTTAAAAAATCAAAACGTTTTAATATGGCGAGTTTAGATGCTTTGAAACTAAAAAGCCTTGATCTTACTGAAATGCCATTAAAAAAAGATAATAGGATGCTGACTAATAGTGTTACAGAAAAGCTTATTATTAGTCAAAAAATGACTGATCCCGAACTCTTAAAAATCCTACAAAAAGAAAATAATCTTGAAATAAGACCTTAAGGAGCAGCAGTAGCTCCAATAGCACTTTCAAAAAAGGGGTGCCAATTGTTATTCATACGACGTCCACTCCACATTGCGTAAGGAAGATTTAGAGTCACTACTGATCCGTCAGTTACGGCTAAATTGAGTTTACCGGTGTTCCCATGTACTTTCGAACTCCCAATTTTAATATTACTACCGCTAGTGTTTACGAAGTCCCAGAGCAAGGGTCTTCTGTTCGATCCAGTAAAAATGAGCTGAGGATTGCCGTAATTTCTTATATTGAGTTCATTCCCTGGCTTGGGCGTATTATCACCATTTTTATCCATAAAACCAGAGTAGCTTCTCCCTTTATTAGTTGTCCATATAGAGCTGCTAGTATCGTAATCACTTGCTGGGCATCTGTATATAGCCATGCCACCTGTGTGATTGTTTATTTCTTTGCCGATATAAGGTTCGAGGACTTGCTCTTGCGACTCGTGAAAATATAAATTATTTGTTCCATCATAGTAACGATTGGAGATCATCCACTCATTACCATAATTTGTAGCCCACATAGCTCCTTCATTATCATCTGCAAACAACATTTGAGTGGTCGTCAATTGCTTGAGGTTATTTTTGCAAACTGCTTCACGTGACTTCTGCCTAGTACTGCTGAGGCTGGGTAATAGCAAGGAGGCTAATATACCAATGATAGCTACGACGACGAGGACTTCTATTAAAGTGAATTTCTTTTTATTAAAACTCTTAAGTGGCATATCTAACCTCATTATCATTGGTTAATTCTATATCTTTTCTATAGAAGACACAAGATTAATGGATCTTAACAGCAAATAAATTTTTTTTTACTGTTCAAATTTGGGAGAACTCATCAGTTTGTGCGGTATTATGTACGAGGTGATTTTATGATTTAGTAAGCACTTACTCCCAAGGCAGACTCAAAATAGGGAACCCATGTAGCATTCATTCGTTTATCGTCCCATACACCCGTAGGGAGACTATATTTAATCACACTACCATCTGTTACTAATAAGTTGAGTTTATCATTATTATTGTGTATTTTAGAAGTGCCTAAAGCAGAAAACCAAGTGATATAATCAGACATAAAGGGTTTTCTCGTCGAATGTTCAAAAATAAGTGGACCACCATAATTTCTTATGGACACTTTATCTACTTTTGAAGGCTTGGTATAAAAATAATCCATGAAGCCATTGTAAGTGCGGCCAGCACTAACGCCTGCAGTATAAGAATCTGGATCATATTGGGTATCGGGGCATCGATAAATGTCTTTAAATGTAGAGGAGTCACTTCCATCCTCTTTGCCTAAATAGGGTTCCATCATTTGTTCCCCATTAGGATAAAAGTTAACTTCTACAAAATCTGTATCATTCGCTTTTTCAGGTCGGTATTGTGTCTCTATCATCCATCGAGAACGCAAATTATGGGCATATACTTTTCTGTCATTATCATCAGCAAAAGCCATTTGATAAGAAAATAATTGTTTGAGATTGTTAGCACAATGCACTTGTCTTGCTTGCCTTCGTGCCCTTCCTAGACTTGGTATTAGGAAACTTATAAGAATGGCGATAATAGCTAAGACGACCATTACTTCTATTAGTGAGAATTTTTTTGTGTTCTGGCTCATTTATGACCTCTATTTATGATTGTCAATCGATAGAAGTCATTGCCCGTAGATGTCTTAACACCCTGGATAAGAAAAAATTTAAATAAAAAATAAGTTATAAAAGATTGTTGATAAAGATATATATGATTAAGTTGTTGTAAATAAAGGCTTTAAGGTAGCCGCAATGACTTTAGATTTATCCCTGTGGCTTTTTTGGAAGTCATAGCCACGAGTGCCGGTGCACTTCCACGCAGATACAAAGGTACCGAAATAAGATCTCTGGACCGCTCTTGGATCGCATTGATTTGCATTTGGAAGTGAACCCCTTGAGTCAGCAAGAACTGATGAATAAAGCCAACGGCGAGAGCTCAGAACCTATCCGCGAACGCGTTGAAAAGGCGAGGGTGTTGCAATACCAACGCTTTGGTGAGAGCCGCACCAATGCTAGCCTCAATGCCAAAGAACTGCAAGAAATCTGTGAACTGGATTCAGGAAGCCGAAGCTTGCTTGAACAAGCGATCTCCAGTCTCGACCTCTCAGCTCGAGCCTACGACCGCATTTTGCGAGTCTCGCGAACTATAGCCGATTTGGAAGCTAGCACTGCGATTCAAGCCCAACATATTGCCGAAGCCATTCAGTACCGCACTCTCGACCGCAAGCTGTGGTGAAGCATTTTATTGGATTGCATGTTTACATCAGGGGTTAAATTAAGATTCCTACTTCTAATAGATGAAGTTAGGAGGGTGCCGCCATTAATAGGGCTTGTTGTTAGGTGGGCGTATAAATAAGTCTAAAGACGAATATATTGTCATCTTATATGATCACGATTGAGCAGTTAACGATGAATTTTGCTCTATGCGCCGTTCCTTCAGAACGGAATGATGAGGACAAACTAAGACTCTATGGTTGAAACCATCGATTGAGTTATGCTCAGTGCCTTTGGCACGGTCTCTTTCCATCTCTAAGACACAAAGAAAATCGTTAACTACCTAGTCGTATAGATGATTATGGTTGGCTATCCTGTTCTTGTTGGATTTTACTAAGTAACCTTCCTGATCTATTGAGTGATTTTACCTGATCTATAGTGAGCGCATGGTTAAAAATGGCTATTTCATCTAAGCGTCCGTTCCAGTGGCCCGGATTTCCTTTGTCTGCCTGACCATCCACTTCAGATAATTTTGTACCAATACCAAGCCCATTTATGTTTGGGTTGACTCTCAAGCCGTTGATACGTGTTTTAGTTAATTTTTTGCCGTTTCGATAGAGGGTGACATGAGTCCCATCGTGGACAAAAGCAACATGATGCCATGAACCTGTCGGTATGGGTATGTCTTCAGTGATGTGATGACGTTCTCCATCAAGGTCCTGAATTTCCACGTCCAGATGTCCTAATTGGTTTAAACCAAAGTGAAATTGACCGTAATTAAATGCATCCCAATTTTTAAGAATGGTGGCCCACTGTGGGCGGCTATGAGCATTGACCCATGCGGTAACGGAAATTTCGTTAAATCTAGCTTTTGGATAATTGCTGACGTGAATAAATGATTTATGGTTAACACCGGCCAATCTTAGTGCGTTACCACTTTTGCCACGAGCTAAAATGGTTGATTGATTTTTACGGATGTTTGCCGTGCCATCATTCTTATAATTTGACCAGTCTTTAAAAATGTTGCCATCTTCGGTTACATCCATAGGGAAGTAAAGAACAGGGTTAAGTGCAAGGATATTTTTACTGTATTCAGATTCAGGTTCATTGAGGTTTCTAATAAAGAAATTTCGCTTGAGGTCAATACCAGCTGCAATGGTTTCAACAAATTTACTGTTATCACTTTGTTGATAAATAATTCGAAGGGCATTCCCAGCATCAAGTAATTTGTCTGAGACATCGCCTTGATTAGTCCATTCTACACGTACTTGTCCTTTGTAAACATGAGCTTCAATATATTCATCTTCCTCTACAATGACAGAAAATTCAGTTCCGAGATCAATGATTGAAGCGCACGGAGTTTCTACAGTGAAGCCTTTACCACTTTCAGGAACATTCGCGGAAAGTCGCCCAGATTGGCAATTAATAAGCATGTCGGATTCAACAGTGAAACGAGTAGGGGCTTCAATTATAGCAGCCACACCATTGTTGTAGGAAATTTCTAATATACCTCTTTTTAAATTATATGAGCCAGTAGGTAACCAAGATCCGGGTTTAATGGTTTGGCCATCGAGGCCACCATATTCAAATTCGGTAGCAATGGCTTTGTTAACCTTGGCAATGACTTCTCCTCTAAAAGGAGTTTCACTGACAAGTTCAGGCTGAACACTTAGGGACTGTTGTTTGTTGCCAATAATAAAGACAGCAATAAAGAGGGCAGCTAAAGAAGTGATCATAGTGGCAAAAGAAATGATACGGACTTTATGATTCTCTTCTTGCTTTTCGTTTCGTTTATTATGAACTGCAGGGCGTTCAAATATCAAAGCATTATACTTTTCAGAGAGGACGCTATGTGTTTGGCAGAGCTCGAGGTAGTGCTGTCGAGATGCCTTCGAATTCTTTAATTCTTTCTTGAGTATATTGAAATCTTCATCAGAAATGGATTGCTCGAGAAGTTGGTTGATAAGCTTTTGCAATTCATCCTCATTCATAGAGTCATGACTTTCTTCCTGCACTTTCCTTTGAACAGTTTTAGCGGGAGGTCGTTCAAAGATTAAAGCATTATACTTTTCAGCGAGGATGCTGTGAGATTGGCACAGATCTAGGTAGTGTAGGCGTGATTCTTTCGAGCTCTTTAATTCTTTCTTAAGAAGGGTGAAATCTTCATCTGAAATTGATTGTTCGAGCAGCTGATTGATAAGCTTTTGCAATTCCTCCTTATTCATACGGCTGACCTTTCAAAGTTTTCACACATTGAGTTAAATTGTTTCTAGCTCGAAAAAGTGCTTGAGCAATGGAGTTTGCTGTGCTTTTAAGATCTTCGGCCATTTGGTTAACGCTTTTGCCAATGGTATAACGCATTTTTATGAGGTCGCGTTGACGATCAGGTAGTTGGCTCATGCAGCTATCAATTTTCCCCTGTTTGATGTTATAGAGTTCATCAGCTTCTGTTGACTCGGCGATGATTTCCTCAATCATATCGTCATCAAAAACGAGGCGATCACGCATTTTTCTCTGACGATGAGCCATAACTTGGAAATTGGCAATCCGAAAAGACCAGGCCTTGAAGTTACTGCCCATTTCGAATTCGCCAGATTTTTTCCAAAGAATTATATTGGTTTCTTGAAGTATGTCATTGGCGCCGTTTGGATCGCCAGTAAGACTTAAAATAAAAGCGTATAGTCTACCCTGAAAGGATGTCATCAATTCGATGAATTCTTCTGTTTGATCAATATCCATAATAAATCCTTCATGATTGTCGTATTATACGATCTTAGCGTTTGAGTAAAAATCAAAACTCTAGAACGTAAAGCGACAGTTAAAACTTCTCTATGTAAGCACAATATGCTGGATAGGGGATGTATTACGGTATTTTATGAAAAAAAAATACTTTTTTTAATTAAACCTGAATTCGTGAACTACATTAAGTTAATCATCTTGGTCTTTTACCTTCATTGACTTACAACTTTTTTCAAAAGACCTACGGGTATTCCTGCAAAAAGTTGCAAAGTTCTGAAAAATAAAATCCCTAAGAGATTATTCTAAAGCCAGCTCACTGATTCAGGTAACAGTTTATTTAATCTAATTTGGAAAAGGATTGGTCTTTTATTGGATAGATTAATTTAATTCACCAAAAGGGCGCTCAAATTCTTTCAGTTGTTTGGAGAGCTTTTTTTTCATCTCTTCTGCAACTTCGGGATTTTTTTGAAAAAGATTATTAGATTCTTCTGGATCTCTATCGATACGATAAAGTTGATCTTTGAGAAAGTAATTTTTGTTTTGAGCCGAAGAGTAATAGCCGAGGTGATTATTCTTCACGAGATAGGGCACATCTAAAATATCGCCACGGTAGGATTGGAATTGGCCGCCTTTAGCAATTTGTTTATGAACTTGTTCGGGGTAGCGAACGGCAATGTATTTCCACTTCTGTGTTTTGACGGTTCGCGCATAGCCAATTTCACCATAGATAAAGTCGTGGATTTCTTCTGTATTGCCATTAAAAATTGGCATGAGGCTTTTTCCTTCAAGTTTGAGTTCCTTGCTGGGCGTAATTCCACAGGCTTCAAAAATGGTGGGAGCCAAGTCTAGAGTTTGAATCATTTGTGGGCTAATACTTTTTTTGGTGATTTTATTTTTCCACTGAATGATCATGGGGATTTTTAAGCCCCCTTCAAACACTGTTGCTTTTTGGTACTTTTCGAAGCCGTGATCACTCATGTAAACGATGATGGTGTTCTCCTCGATTTTATGTTCACGGAGTTTATTGAGGATGACAGCAATACTATTATCTAGCCAAGTATAGGCCGCAGTTCTGAGCGGGTAGCCGGCTTTTAGAACTCTTTTTTTCGTTTCTTGTCTGCCTTCCATATTATCAAAAGCCTCAGGGAAAAACCCTGCACTGGTCATGCGTATGTCAGCATCCAGTGAATAAGGGAACTTTTTACCCTGAATGATATCCGGGTCGGGGCCGTGATGAGCTGTTGTGGAATAATAGAGGAAGAAGGGCTGGTCTTTGTTTTGATCAATAAAGTCTGCCGCGGCCTTTGCCGTCCATTCGACATTGTGGACATTTAGGGCATCATTCCATAACTCACGAGTATTGGCGAGGTAATAAGCATCGACATAATCAAAACCGTGCTTCATCATCATTTTGCATAAGACCTCGTGATTGTGGCGCATTTTGGCGTTAACCTCAGGGTCTTTAGGATCATCTTTTTGACCATATACTTTTAGGCCATGCTTTTCCCAAAGTTTAGTTCCGCCCGCACTGAAATGTTCTGAGATGTGCGACTTGCCGACAAAGCCGGTTTTATAACCGTGTTTTTGCAGTTCTCCGGCAATATTGAGTTTATCGTTTTCCAGAGAGACAAAATTCTCTATACGCATAGCTTTGTTTTTAGGCATGCGTTTGAGGAAGTGTTTATCATTGCAATGCGCCGGGTGGCGGCCAGTTAAAATAGCGTATCGAGCCGGTGAACAAACGGTGCTTGCCGTATTGGCATTAGTAAATCGAATACCATTGTCCGCGAGGCTGTCGATATTGGGAGTAAGAGCATTGCCACCATAGCAGGCGAGAGTCTTATAAAGCTGATCATCTGTAACAATAAAAATGACGTTTGGCTTTTGTGCGTGACAAATAATGGAAATGATAAGTACGTAAAAAAATAATATAACTTTCATGGAATAAGGACTGTTTATGTTTTTAGGCAAAAGTGGTATTTTAAATATTCTATTGTCTCTATTTATTAAGTTATTCTCTAAATCTTAATCGCTTTTTTGTAATTTAGAATTTTTTTTGACTTTTACCTTAGGCAATCGTTTATAAGAATAGGCCTTTTGAATTCCAACAGTACTTAGTTATTGAAAATCATCTTGATCATTTACTAGATCGTTCATAGATGCACCTTGTCCAATAGTCATAAATTCAACGTGTCCTCCCATGTATAGGGCAAGTGATTTGTCTTTATATGCATAAGCTGCATGGCTACTGCTAGTAGGATCATATTCGGTTTTCTTTAGCTTTGTTTTGGATTCAGCATCCTTATTTGGAGATGTTCCTGGCATGATAAAAGGCTCAATTTTTCCTGAAAGTGAGTTTAAGGTGAAGCTATTACTATCTTTACCAAAATACCTATTAATACTGTAGGTAGAAAGACCACTTCCATTATGCTCAATAGAATCTCGTTCAGCAAGTAAAACGGGGCAAAACATCATTTTACTGTAAGTGGAGTTGGCCATTTCTTCTTTTGCGGTGTCATTGTCTAATGAAAACATTCCAAATGAACTTTCATACGCCATTCTTGCCCAGTAGGTGTCGTTGCCGTTATTTCTTGGATGAAAATTATCATCGGCTCTAAAAATTATGTCATTATTGTTATCTACGTAAATCATTGTAGCTAGATGAATCTGCTTTAAATTGTTAATAGACAATGTTGTCTGTGAAGTTTTTCTTGCTTTGCCTAATACTGGGAGCAGTAGGGAAGCAAGGATACCGATGATTGCGACTACGACGAGTACTTCGATTAAAGTGAATTGTTTTTTGTCAGGTTTTGCCATTTTGCCTTCTCTTGTTAATATACCTTTTATGGTATATATTTGGAGGATTCACAATATTACGCACATTTTTAAAATTTGTTAAAAAAATGTTAGGAAAGCGAATTATGTTCTAGGAGGATAAGTGGAGGGAGATTATAAAATTGTAGACAATGATTTTATTGGAAATCGCTATCTTCTTCCACTATTGCGTCAATTGACCCGCCATGTCCAGCGGACATTGTTTCAACGTGGCCACCAATGAATAAAGCTAGAGCTTTGTCATTATAAGAATAAGCTGGGAAGCCATTGTCGTTTTCTTCGAATCTTGAGTTGTCGAGTTTTGAGTCTGCATGAGCCGCACTTTGACTGTTTGATGGTGTTCCGGGCATGATATAAGGTTCAATTTTTCCTGAAAGGGCATTTAGGTTGTAATCATTATTGGGTTTTTCAAAATATACATTCATGCTGTAGGCGGAGCGACCGCCATGTCTGTTATTGATAGCATCCCGTTCACCAAGTAATACCGGGCAATATAGCATGCCATTGTATTTCGAGTCATTGTCCATTTCTTCTTTTGCGGTGTCGTTGTCTAATGAAAACATTCCAAAGATGTGCTCATAGATTGTTCTGGGCCAGTCGGCGCCACCTCCACCTTTTGGGTGTACATTGCCTGTGGCATAAGGTAATACGCTATTGTTATCATCAGCATAAATCATTGCAGATATAGAGATTTGTTTTAAATTATTGATAGATAAGGCTGCTTGAGAAGTTTTCCTTGCTTTGCCTAAGACGGGCAGTAGCATGGAAGCTAAGATTCCAATAATTGCGATTACGACGAGTAATTCAATCAAAGTGAATTGCTTTAAACAATATTTTTTCATTCTACCAGTCCTTATATTCTTCTACCATTATTAGGTATATAAAGGAGAATGCAAAAATATTACGCACTCTTTTAGAAAATGTTAAAGAAATATATAACAACTCAGAAGTGTTCGGCATCGAAAATGCTTAAGTTAGTGCTTAAGCATTTTGAAAAAAGTTAAACCTTTTTAATCCCACCAGTAATTGTGCCAAAATTCGCGATTTTTTTATAGGTGAATTTATTTTCGTCCTGAGGCTTAGTACACCGCACTCGTAAGTAATTAACACGACTCTTCCTCTGTCATGATCAAAAAAAGAGACTAACTGTACTTAGGGTCACTCTATTTTGCGACTTTGTAAACTGCTTTAAATCAACGCTTTACGAACACTTTACTTTCTGGATTATATCTATATCTTCCTAACTATGAAGAAGATGACCAAAACAGAAGAACGAAACCTTAAGCGCTGGTGCTTGGTTCAAGAGTTCAGAGAGAAACTGACAAAAGAGCTTGAGCACCATCCGCGTCACCCCTCCGAAGATGACCCTCGACGCAAATTGCATTACCTCGATTATGCCTCAGCTATTCTCTTTACTTTGTTTAACCCTGTGTTGAAATCTATGCGAGGGCTTTGTGCTGCCAGTGAGTTAAAAAAAGTTCAAGAACATGTGACCCTTGGAAAAATAAGTCTAGGAAGCTTTTCCGAGGCACAACATGTTTTTGATGCGACTTCTTTACAACATTTAGTTCAAAAGTTATCCTCAAAAATTCCCATTAATAAAATCCAGGATCGAAGTCTCTTAGCTGCTGTCAAGGATTTAGTTGCAGTAGATGGATCTTTATTTCAAACCTTAACGAGGGTGCTCTGGGCTGAATGGCTCGATGAAAACCACAAAGCAGCAAAGCTTCATTTGGGTTTTTCTCTACTAAAGCAAAGTGCTGTTGATGCTGTTATAACTGCCGGGAATAGCTGTGAACGGAAAGCTCTTCTCAAGATGGTTCAACCAGGCGTCATGTATGTTTGCGACCGTTATTACGGCTTGGATTACAGTTATTTTGAAGAGCTTCAACAACGTGGAGCACTTTTTACTATTCGCATTCGCAATAAACCCAAACTTACTGTGATCAAAGAGTATGAAATCACCGAAAAGGATCGCAAGGAAGGGGTAATCTCTGACCAGTTAGTCTACCTTGGGGACACTGATCGCGAACTCAAGCCAATAAGACTGGTAAGAACGGGCGCATTTAATGATAAAGAAATCCTTTTGGTAACCTCAGAAGCTCCTGAAAAACTGAATGCCGCTATTATCAGTACGATTTATCGTCAGCGCTGGCAAATTGAAGTGTTTTTTAAATGGCTTAAATCCATTTTAGGCTGTCGCAAACTACTCGCTGAATCTTCCAATGGTGTCGCAATACAAATGTATTCGGCGCTTATCGCCGCCATCATGCTGTTTGACTTGTTTGGCAAGAAACCAACTTTAAGACAAATGGAGATGATACAGTTCTTTTTCCTGCGCTATGCCTCAGTTGAAGAACTTGATGATGCAATTGCACAAAGTAAACAAAACTAAAATATAGACGCATGCTTCGCAGGGGTCTTGTAATCTACCCCTGCCCGGATGAGACCTTAATTCTGATAGGTGTTTTATAGAATTAGAGATAAGCCTTTAGGTGCGCTTCATTTTTTGCGATTCGTGGTGTTTTTCTCAAAAAAGACCAAAGATGCCGAACACTTCTGATAACAACTTGTTTTAGTAAGCGAATTTATATTTTAATTTTACATGTATTAGCAGTAGATATACTGCAAAATAAATGAGCTCTATTTTTTGCGGAGATCGCAAAAATAGAGCTCGAAAACTTCTGACCTTTAATGAAGTTAAAGGCGTTTAGTTTATTTCCCGGTAGCTTTTATTTATTATGCTTTTTAATCGCATCAAGGATAATGTCGAACTCGCCTTTAGCTAAAGTATTAGGGCCGGGGATGAATTCACCGTAAGGACGGTTTGGGAATAGTTGTAGCGCATTGAGCAATTTACTTTGCATGTCCATAATAATAGCTTCCTGAGCAGGGTCTTCGGCTAGATTGCTTTCTTCGAGTTCATCCTGTTCAAGGTTGTAGAGCTGATCATAAGCAATAGCTTCGGGTTTTTTTGCGCTACGGCCAATGCCGCCAGATAAACCAAGGAGTCTTTTGGCGTACCTATCTGATTCTTCAACAGCCTCTAGGTCTTCTCTCGTGTAACGCAAGGTGATGTAATTCCACTCTTTTGTTTTTATAGCACGGGCTGGGCCAACTTCGCAGTAGACGTGATCACGTGTGGATTTCCGAGGTCGAGTAAATAGTTTTTTGAAGCTTATACCGTGCATTTGATATTCTTCGGGTTTCTCAATGCCTGCAACATCAAACCAGGTAGCAACGAAATCAGTATTCTGAAGTAGGGCATCGCATCTCTTGCCAGCTTTCATTCCTGCTGGCCAGCTCATGATACAGGGAACTTCAGTTCCACTTTTGTGTAAAGATGCTTTGCCTTCACTGCCGTGGTCGGCAACAAAACAAATGATTGTGTTATCGGCAATGCCAAGCTCTTCAAGGCGATCCATAAGAAGGCCAAGGGAGTCATCCATCCATAAAATACCACTTTTCTCTTCTGGCTCTAAGCCAATTTCGAGAACACGTTCGCGTAGGGAATCGCGATCCATGACTCCAAGAGGGGAGTCAATGATGCCTTCTCCAGTAGTTAAAGGTTCGTCTATAGAGGCGTCCCAATTTTTAGAGGGGCCGTGAGCGAGTGTGGTGCCGTAGTATAAGAAAAAGGGCTTGTCTTTGTTGTCTTCGACAAACTCCAGTGCAGCGCTAATGGTCCACTCTGGATTGTGATGATTGAAAGGTGCTTTGAGGTTTCCTAGGTAAACGTTTTTAGCCCAGTCGAAGCCACTACCCTTAATGAGGTCGCGAGTTTGCTTTTCTGCAAAGAATTTTTGATCGTTGACTTCTTCGCTGTAAGGGATGTTTTTTTCAGGCTCATCTATACTATTGTAAGATGAAGCAACATGGTATTTACCAACGAGTCCGGTGACATAGCCATTATCGGATAAAACCTGTGCGACATTCATGTTGTCGTCTTCCAGACCTAAATCAAAGGCAGGTCCACCCTGATAGCCTTCGGGGTAGGCATTTAAATACTTTTCTGAGTATGAGAAGCCAGCGTAGCGACCAGTTAGACATGTGTAACGGGATGCAGTACAAACGGTTGAGGTCATGTGCATTTTATCAAAGGTAATACCATTTTTTGCGAGGCGCTTCAGGCTCGGTGTCAGATTCCGTGGTCCCGTATATTCACTACAGTCCTGTTTGTCGTAATCATCGACAAGGAAAAAAATTATATTGGGTTGTTCGCTCTGGGAAAAAATTGCTGTTGGGAGTAAAAATAAAGCTAGCAATAGTGTTTTGTACATGCTTGTGGTCCTAATATGTTTTTTGGAAAATTTTTATTTAAAGTAATAAGTGGGTTTTTATCAAGGATTCAGGCTTCTTGATAATGCTCTATTCAAAGTCTCTTCTATCACCCATTAAATCATCAATTAATCCGCCCTGTGAAATACTCATGAATTGAATACTGCCATCAATGAAGAGCCCAAAGGTTTTTTGATTCGTATAGGAGTATGCTGGATAACCATGACTTAGCTCGTAGCGGGATCCTTCGAGATTGGCATCGGATTGGAGTTCATTTTTATTATTTGACGATGTTCCAGGCATGATGTAGGGTTCGGTTTTTCCCATAGAGCCTACGTAGGTTAATCTAAAGTTGTTTCTGTCTATTGAAAAGTAATTGTTCATACTGTAGCTGGAGCGCCCATCAACGTGGTGATCGGTTAGAGTACGTTCACTTTTTAATACAGGGCAGAACATCATATCGTTATATGTTTTGTCGTTTGCCATTTCTTCTTTGGCAGTGGCGCGATTATCTGAAAAAGGTCCAAACATATTTTCATAAATCATTCTTGGCCAGTCAACTTCACCGCCGCCTGAACGTTGGTTTTCATGACTTTTACACAGTTTTTTATCGTTGTCGGAGGCGTAGATCATAGCACCCTTGTAGATTTGATTTAAATTGCTTACCGACACGGCAGTTCTGGCAGATAGTCGTGCGTTGCTCAATATTGGGATTAATAATGAAACAAGTATCGCGATTATTGCGATGACGACGAGAAGTTCAACTAAACTAAATTGCTTTTTTGTATATTTTACCATTGCCTGATCCTGTTTAATGTAGTGTACCAATAATGGTATATATTAGAGGATCGAAAAATATTACGCTCATAATAACATTTTTTTTTTACTTTTTTCAATTTGAGCTTATTTTTTTTGAAAAATTTCATATGTTTTATGTATTAGGGACAGAGGCTGTCGGTATAAAATCACACGATTAGCCACAATAAAGGGCATGATGCGACCCATACGAGAAGGACGCTGTCATCCTCGAGCTCTCCCTGCAAGGATTTGCCAATCCTTGACCAGGCGACTAGGGGCTTTGCCCCGCGTTATTGATAATCATGAAAAAAAAAGAGCTTCTTTTGCGGAATCCGCAAAAGAAGCTCTAAATAAAAAATTTAAGTTTAAGCTATTTTTTTGAGTTCTTTTTAGTTTTATCTTTTTTGCCTTTCTTAGCTTTTTTCGTTTTATTTGGATCCCATTTAACGATGGTGTTTTTTGACATGGGAGTGGCCATTTGGCTTAGCCATTTATCATAAATCTTTTGTAGTGCCTGAACTTTTTCAGGGTGTGAAGCAGCTAAATTTTTTGATTCGCCAATATCGTCAGAAATCTTATAAAGTTCAGTTACACCCTTATTGAAAACGAGTTTCCAATTGTTGAGTTGAATGCCAGTTTGCCCGTCACCGTGATTCCAGAAGAAGGGGCGATCGAGATTGTCTTTATCACCGCGAATAACAGGAAGCATACTTTCGCCATCAATATCAGATAAAGCGGGGAGTCCAGCAGCATCTAAAAGAGTAGGGAGAATATCCAATGAAATCACGGGAGATTGGGTGTCTTGTCCAGCTTTGATTTGTGCGGGCCAAGACATGAGGAAAGGAACGCGAATACCACCATCGTAGATGTCGTGTTTCACTCCTCTTAAGGGCTTATTATTGGCAACCATAGATTTAGCCCCACCATTGTCGGAGAGGTAGATGATAATGGTGTTTTCGTAGATATCGTGCTTTTTAAGTGTTTTAACAATTTCACCAACGCCCAAGTCTAAGTGTTTAAGCATGGCGACTAAAATGTCTCGGGTTTCATCGCCTGAAACAGCTTTGATATCTTCTGCAGGAGCTTGGGCAGGTGTGTGTACGGCATTGTAAGCTACATAGGCAAAAAAGGGCTTGTCCTTATTTTCTTCGATGAACTTAACTGTTTCTTCAGTAATACGTGTCGTGAGGTAGCCTTTGTCGTCGATGGGCTCTAGTCCGCGGTAGATTGGCCCTCCAAACTTGCCGTCGTATTCTTTTTCCAAACGGAAGAAATCGTGAGCACCACGTCCCATAAAGCCGTAGAAGTCATCGAAACCACGGTGAAGAGGGTGGTATTTCATTTCATGGCCAAGGTGCCATTTACCGAAAGCCATGGATTTGTAGCCCGCCTCTTTAAGGTAATTAGGAATGAATTTGGCATTTAAGTCAGTTCCAGTTCCGCCTTCACCGGCGGTGTAGATTCCATAGCGTTGTTGGTAGCGACCCGTCATTAAACCTGAGCGAGTCGTTGAACAGACTGAGCCAGAAGTGTAACCGCGATGGAAAATGACACCTGATTTAGCCAAGGCATCGGTATGAGGTGTACTAATGTAGTCGTCATGCTCCGGGTTGTAACTTACGTCAGCGTAACCCTGGTCGTCTGAAAGGATGACGATGATATTGGGCTTGGAGTCGGCTAAAGCTACAAAATTTACGCAGAGTAAAGCCAGGAATAATTTTGTAAATGAATTTATCATGAGGGTTCCTTATTTTCGATTATTAAGTGATTTAGAGAAGAGCCAATCCCACACGTTTTCAGTTGTGTCGCATTTAGGACCTGCTAATTCTGTTTTGTAGCCTGAGTTAGAGTCTCCGTCATAGTTGTAGGCATATTTGTAAGCAGCGTGTCCTGCCTTACTGACTTCGGTGTATTTCATGTTGCCTTGAACTTTTTTGATGGCATCAAATATGGTGCGGCTCTTATCAACGGGGATGGTAGCGTCATCGTCACTGTGAAAGGCCCATACGGGAACATCTTTAAATTTTGAATAATCCATCTTGTCGTATTTTGGGTCGAGTTTGATGTGCCAGCCTTCCGGAAAGCCAGCTCCTGCACTGGGAATAGCTGCGGCAAAATAATCGGGACGATTCCAAATGCTGAGCCATGTGCCCTGACCGCCAAGTGAGTGTCCAATGACATAGATACGATCTGAATCAATCGAGTATTCTTTTTTGAGTTTTTCTATCAGCTCTAGGCTTACAGTCAAGGGTCCTTTTTTACTGGAATCTCTGCGGTGTTTGAAGGTCCAGTTGGAGTTCATCTGAGGTGAAAGTACAAAGCAGGGGTGTTTTCTGCGGAGATTTTCTTCACTTAAATAAACATGCCAGTCTTTCAGGTTTTTTTTATTCTTAGTTCCCCGGCCACCGGCACCATGTAGGCTGAGAATGAGTGGGTAGGATTTTGATGAATCATAATCAATGGGCTTCATCAGCCGGTAAGGCAGATAATCGTATTGACCTGCTTCATGCAGGCCGCTGTCGATAAGTTCCTGCAAATCTTTACGAGTGATCTTTTTCGTATCTGCAGCCGTACAAACTAAAGACCCAAGAAGAAATAGGGAACATGCAACAGTGGGTAAAATTTTGATCATGGTTTACGCCTGTGTTTTATCAAAAAAATTCTTGTAAGTAAATAAACGCGCTCGCTTAAATATTACGCTTTTACTTTTTAAACTCAGGGATTTCTTTGAGTTTACTTCTCAGTCTTTTTAGCACTTCTTTGTACTCAGGGTTATCCACTTGGTTAAAGTGTTCACCTGGATCGCGTTGATGATCATAAAGGGCTTCTTTTTGACCTCTCCAGTTAATCAAACGGTAGCGTTCAGTTCTGATGGAGCGATCGGCATTTACGTATGAGATAGCTTCTTCTTTCCATTCTACTTTTTTGCCTTTCATAAGAGGGATCAAACTGCGTCCCTCGGCAGTTTTAGGAGTAGGGACACTGGTGATTTCAGTGATGGTAGGTAGGACGTCAATGAATTCCACAATCTTATCTACTTTGTTCACGGAGGATTTAAGTTTTGGGTTGCTGATCATGAGCGGTGCACGGCAGGAGCGTTCGAATAAGAGCGTTTTGTTGAAGTAGCCTTTTTCGCCGACCTGATAACCGTGATCACTGATGAAAACGACTAGAGTGTTGTTGCTTAAATTTAATGCTTCGAGTTTATCTAAAACGAGTCCAAGTTGTTCGTCCATATAGGAAATGCTAGCGTAATAAGAGCGTACGAATTCTAAGCGTTTTTGAGTATCCATCTTATCAAAAGCTCTCTTAAATACATCATAGTAGGCCATCATCGGAACTTTCGAGGCATTTTGCGGTGTTTCAGGAAGCTTGATAGATTCCATTGGGTACATGTCAAAAAAGCGTTTGGGTGCGAAAAAGGGATCGTGGGGACGACTGAAACCAACGCCGAGAAAAAAGGGTTTTTCATCTTCAGCAAGCTTTTCGAGGTGCTGCATTGTCCAGCGAGCTGTTCTTGAATCAAATAAGATATCTTCTTTTTCAGTAACACTGCGCCAGGTCATAAAGCCTAATTCACCTTCAGTAAGATTGCGGCCTTCACCAATCGTTTTTCTTTCATCAAAAGCGGGACGATAAAAATTATAATCTTTGCCTTGGGGGTGGAGCTTACCGGTTCTTAGGTTGGTTATCCCTGTCCAGCTTTGTGGATCTTCGTGGTGAAAGATTTTACCGGTGGAGATCACTTCGTAGCCCTGCTTTTTAAAGGCTTCGGGCAAGGTTGTGATATCAGGAGCAGTCTTGCGCAGTTGGTCGGCATTGCTCAGGCAGCCACTTGTTCCCGGGTACATACCGGAAAGGATTGAATTCCTACTGGGGTTACAGAGTGGGTATTGAGAATAGGCCTGTGAAAAAAGAACGCTTTTTGAGCGCAGTTTATCCAAATTGGGAGTTTTTACTATTGGGTGACCATAGGAAGCAATATCGACGTTTAAGTCGTCGGACATAATAAATAAGACGTTCATTTTATTTTCTTGAGCATGGAGAAAAAGAGTGCTCAGAAAAAGGGCACACGATAGTAATTTTTTCATTTATTTTACCTTAAATCCTTTAGAGATTGCGAGATTTTTGAGTTTAGAAACCAGAGCGATGCGCTCGGGGTTGTTGATTTGATTGTTCAGTTCATGGGGGTCATTTTTTAAATCGTAGAGCAGGAGAGTCTGATTTGCGGGGTCTGCATTAATCAGCCTCCAGCGATCAGTTCTTACTGACCAGCCATCGCGAACTTGTACTTGGCTAAAACTTACGGCTTTAACGGAATCAGCTGTTCCGTTCATGGCAGCCTGGAGTGATGTTCCTTCGAGCTCATCGAGTTGCGGAAGTTCGCACATTTCGATGAGAGTAGGGAAGAGATCAATTAATTCAACGACTTTGTCATAGCTCTTAACTGTTTTGTTTGCGGGGTCCGCAATGATAAGTGGGACTCTTGCCGAGGCCTCAAAAAGCATATTTTTACCCCAGCAGAGATGCTCACCAAGGTGAGTACCATTATCACCGAATAGAACGACAATAGTATTTTCTTTTAGTCCTGCATCATCAAGAGCCTGCATGAGTTTTCCAACTTGAGCGTCCACATAGGAGACTGTTGCGTAGTAGGCATGATTGAGTCCCATGCGCTGTTCTGCGGTAATGGCTTCTTCGAGCTTTGATCCAGCAGTGTTTTTCGCCGTGGCCGGAATGACTTCATTGGCATATCGACTCCAGGAGTGATAAAGTTTTTTTGGGTCGTAGAGCTCATAATATTTCTTTGGAACGATGAGTGGTCTGTGAGGTTTCAGAAAACCCATAGCCAAGAAAAAGGGTTTGTCTTTCTTCTTTTTAATCCACTTACTAACAGAAAGGGTGTTGGCTCCATCAGCCAGATCTTCATCACGGCATTCAGGATCTCGCCACATGGCATTCCAGTGAATGTGACCTGCGTCAACAAGGACTTCATTACCGGTATTAGCACGTTTACGTGCTTCAGGAGAGGTTCCTCCGTCAAGAATAAAGTCCCAGTCTGTTTTTTCGTTGTTATCAATATGGTTAAAAACCTTCCCGGCACGTGCAGTGACGTAACCATGATTTTTGAAATAGGATGGGATAGTCTTTACGCCGGGTTGAGTTTTGTAGAGTGATGGGCCATTTGAAATAATGCCGGTGGTATTGGGGCGCAAGCCACTCATGAAAGATGAACGACTGGGACCACATACCGGGAATTGGCAGGCGGCATTAGTAAATACGGTTCCTCTGGCGGCCAATTTATCGATATTAGGGCTGATTACATCTTTGTTTCCATAAGCACCGAGGTAACAATTAAGGTCGTCGGAGACCATAAAAATAACATTGGGGCGACTCTGTTCGCAAAAGGCGTTAAGAGCTGTTAGTAACATTGTTGCAAGAGTAATGAGTAATTTGTGCATTCGATTGTTTGTCTGCATTTTGGAATTATGACCTGTGTTCTATTAAAAGTTAATAACGTCGTGTTAAACTTTATTATGCAGACAAAGTCAAAAGCTTAATGAATTATGAATAATTTTATGCGAAAATTTCTAATTCTATATGGTTCTGTATATGGGGTTATATTAAAAAAAGCTCGGATTCATTAATCCGAGCTTTTGCCTTTGAGGAAGTGATAGGCAACACCAAGGATTTATCACTTAGAAAGGACTTGTTGTGTCAAAATTATTTATAATTGCCCATATAGCGGGGAAAAGCCCCTAGTTGCCTGGTCAAGGATTGGCAAATCCTTGCAGGGAGAGCTCGAGAGGGACAGCGTCCTTCTCGTATGGGTCGCATCATGACTTCTACCTAATCGAGAACTTATTTATTTTTCTTCTTTTTATCTTTCTTTTTATTATCATCTTTGTTTTCTTTATCCTTCTTCTTGCCTTTCTTCTTTTTTGTAGGTTTTGAACCATCTGAAGGTCTCAAGTTTTTTAATGAATCTAGGATGATGTCGAAATCACCTTTGCCCAGGGTGTTAGGGCCGGGGATGAATTCACCGTAGGGGCGTTCTGGGAAAGTTTTTAATTTCTTGGTCAGCACGACCTGCATTTCTTTAACTTTGGGAGCGTATTCGGGATTGAGAGCTAGGTTTTTCATTTCATCCGAATCGCTGCTTAAATTGTAGAGTTGGTCATATTCAAGGGCTTCTGGTTTCATGAAAGAGCGACCAATCCCACCGGAAAGGCCAAGAAGTCTTTTTGCATAATTTTTTGAGCTTTCCATAGCTTCCAGGTGCTCTTTTGTGTAGCGCAAGGCGACGTAGTTCCAGTCTTTTGTTTTAATCGCTCGCGCAGGGCCGTTCTCACAGTAAACATAGTCACGATGTTTTTGAGTGGGGTTTTGGAAAAGGCTTTTGAAGCTGATGCCGTCGAGAAGGTATTTTTCCGGAAGCTTTGCACCAGCGATATCAAACCAGGTCGCAACAAAATCGGTACTTTGAACAAGTTCTCCGCAGCGAACATTTTTTTTCATTGCAGCAGGCCAGCTAATGATACAGGGAACCTCAGTGCCGATTCCATGAAGCGAAGCCTTGCCTTTACTGCCGTGGTCGGCAACAAAACAGATGAGCGTGTTATCTGCAATGCCCAGTTCTTCCAAACGATCCAGTAGGGCACCTAGGGAGTCATCCATCCACAGAATTCCACCTTTTTCTGCAGGGTCTAAGCCGATTGCAGCAACGCGACTGCGGACTGTATCGCGATTCATATTTCCGATTGGTTTTTTGATTCTTCCTTCACCAGTGATGAGTGGTTCGTCAAGTGATTTATCCCAGCCTTTAGGAGTCCCGTGAGAGAGTGTCGTGCCATAGTAAAGGAAAAAAGGCTTATTTTTGTTCTCTGTAACAAATTCTAAAGCAGCTGCAGTAGTCCACTCAGGGTTGTGTGTATTGAAAGGTGATTTGAGGTTGCCCATGTAGACATTTTTAGCCCAGTCAAAACCTCTTTTTTTAATGAGTTCACGGCCGTGTTTTTCAGCTTTGTATTTTTGTTCGTTTACTTTGTCGCTATAAGGAGTGTTTTTTTCCGGGCCTAAGCCATGAGTGCTACCTACATGATACTTGCCCACAAGTCCAGTGACGTAGCCATTGTCGGATAAGACTTGCGCAACATTCATATTGTCGTTCTCTAGTCCCAAATTAAAAGCAGGGAGTCCTTGTGTGCCTTTTGGACAATCTTCCAAGTATTGTGGAGAGTAAGAATTACCCGGGTAGCGACCCGTCATACAGGTGTAGCGCGAAGGCGTGCATACTGTGGAGGTCATGTGCATTCTATCAAAAGTGATGCCGTTTTTGGCTAGGCGTTCCATGCTCGGTGTGAGGCCTTTGGGACCAGTATAAAGGCTACAGTCTAACTTGTCGTAATCGTCGACAATGAAGAAAATGATGTTGGGGCGCTCACTCTTTGCGAAGATCGCAAGAGGGAAAAATAATGCGAGTAATAAAATCTTATGCAAAATGGTCTCCTGGTTTAATTGATACTTTTTAAATTTGAATGAAAGAAGGCTTACTTTTTGATCCATTCATATGAATCACCTTTCAGTACGAGCTTGAGTTTCTTTTTATTCATTCCAATTGGGGCAAACTTTTTTGGGCCATGAGTAATCATCTCTTCTTTGATAGCTTTGTACTCTGGGTTGTCTGCTAGATTGTTCCATTCGTGAAAATCTTTGCTGTGGTTATAGAGCTCCTCGCCTCCTTCTTTGTATTTTATATAACGCCATTTTTCGTTAATCACTGTGTAACTCTTAGGTTCTGTGTAGGGAACAAAGACGGTTCTTTCTGGGCTATTTGCGGGCTTCGCTAAAATATTCTTAAGTGATTTTCCATCCAGTCCTTTGTCGGGTGTGATGCCGCAGAGGTCGGTGAGTGTCGGATACATATCGATGAGTACGGAAGTATAGGAAGTCGTTTTTCCCTTGGCAATGCCGGGACCGGCCCATATGAAAGGCACGTTGGTGGTGCGCTGCCACATGGTGTGCTTGCCCCAGTTGCCTTTTTCACCCTGAGCGTAGCCATGGTCAGACCAAAAAACAATGATCGTATTATCTTTATTTGGACTATTCTCTAATGCGTCAAGAACTCGCCCAAGGTTTGAGTCAGCGTAAGAAATGGATGCCAGGTAGCCCTGGATAGTTGACTCAACAATTCCGAGCTCAATGAGTTTGTCGTGAATGCCTTTTTTACGAGCTAATTTCTTTTTTCTTTCGGGTTGAGGGATGTCGTCTAGGTCACCTTCTTTCCAAGGCCCGTGTTTGATGCTCTCAAGTGGGTACATATCAAAAAATCTTTGAGGGGCATAGTTGGGGAAGTGAGGTGCGTAGAGACCTAGGGCCATAAAGAAGGGCTTGTCGTGTTTTTTGCTGATGATATCGCAGGCCCATTTGGTTCTTAGAGTATCAACTATTTCGTCTTCTTTGTCATTGGGAATAGCTCCCACTTCCATGAAGGGGCGGCCTTTCCATTTCTTGTCGACTTGATTGAATTTACTGGCTGGAACCTGGGCGGGCATCGGTGCTTCATAACCCCAAGTTTCCACTGGCCAGCCATTTTTGCGTTGATCTTCAGTTCTGAGATGAAATTCAGTCCATCCGCGTGGGTCAATATGCCCCGTGGGGTGGTGAAAGAGTTTGCCTACACCATAAGTATTGTAGCCGCCCTTATTGAACGCCATGTGAAGTGGAATGTAATCGGGATGATTATGAAAATAGATTTGATCGGTATAACAGCCGGAAGTGGTGGCATTTCTTCCTGTAAAGATGGCTGTTCGCGATGGCGCACAGTAAACACCCGAGGTATGAGCATTGGTAAAGGTAACACCCATTTTTGCCAGCCTGTCCATATTAGGTGTTTTGGCCATTTTGGAGCCCATGGGGCCAATCCAGTCGTTCATATCATCTACGGCAAAGAAGATGACATTGGGTTTTTCAGCGGCCTGAAGACTAAATAGGCAAAGCAAAGCGGTGAAAATGAGTTTCATATACATTCCTGTATCTTTTAAGTTTATATATGATAATAAGCGGAAACTCGATAATATTATGCCCCGCTAAACAAAAACTTAATTTTCCTAGTACTTAAGCGTAAGATTATTTAACTTTTGTTATTGTCTTACAAGACTAAATCAATCATTTTTAAAAATCATTTAAGGAAACAAGATGAAATTTTGTTTGTTATTATTATCCGCGTTTTTGACTTCGTCCTTGTGGGCCGAGAAGCCCAATATTGTTGTCTTTCTTGCAGATGATACAGATAAGTCTCAAGTGAGTCTCTATGGTGCCAAGATACTGACGCCTAATCTGGATCGTTTAGCTAAGGAAGGCATGGTGTTTAACCAGGCATATGTAAGTTCGACTGTTTGTGTACCTTCGCGATATACTTTTGTGACGGGGCGTCATCCTGGTCGTTCAAAGTACCCGTCTTACATAGAGGAGTTTCCGGAAAATAAGCAGGGCTCACCGGAATTTAATGTGGGGCTAGAGCTAGATGGTATGAATGTTGGAAAAGTCCTTGCCGATAATGGCTACGTGACGGGATGGACCGGTAAGTATCATATTGGTGGTGTGGATTTTAAAACTAAACTAGGTGAAGCCAAGGGCTTAGACCCCACTTTGAAAGAATCTGATGAAATCATGATGGCATTAGAAGAGGCCACACGTAAACACGTGACAGAGAAGCTTGGATGGTCATGGGCTAAACACATGTATGAAGGCAATATGGTTCGTGGCTACAGTGAGCATAACTTGGAATGGACGGTAGAAGCTGCGCTAGATTTCCTGGAAGAGAATAAAGATAAGCCCTTTTATTTGCACGTCACTACAACTCTACTGCACGGCCCAGATCAGTCTTGGGAGTCGAGCTTTAAGCATCCAAATATTACTGGAGAAGGTCGTATAAGTCGTAAACTTGATGCTGAAATGCCTCCTAGAGAAACAATTGCCAAGCGTTTAAAAGAAGCCGGCTATGATCATGCCTTAGGCTTGACCTGGATGGATGATGGCATTGGCGCAATTTTAAATAAGTTGGATGAATTGGGTATTGCTGATAATACAATTTTTATTTTCGTCCCTGATCATGGCTCTACGAAAAAGGCCTCTATGTTCAGCAAGGATGGTAGCAATGTGCCAATGGTGGTGCGCTATCCAAATGGGATTAAAGCCGGCACTGTATCTGATTCCCTTGTTCAGAATATTGACTTTGTTCCGACCTTTTTTGACTATGCGGGAGTTACGCCTCCAGAGGCTTACGAAATGGATGGCGTTTCCATGCGACCTGTTTTTGAAGACCCGGAAAAGCAGATTCACGAGAGTCTCTTTTTCCAATTGGGAAGTGCTCGCGGGGTGCTTAAGGATGGTTTTAAATACATTGCCAACCGTTTTTCAGAAGACCGGATTAAGAAAATTAAGTCAGTGAGTAATAAAGAGGGCTTAGGGGCAAAAATGACCTATACCGATGGTCACATTGGCGTGGGGACGCGCGGCATGAGATTTAATCCAGAGTACTTGGAGTATGATCAGCTTTATAATTTGAGTGATGATGCCCTGGAGAAGAAAAATTTATCTAAAAACCCTGAGTATGCTCAGAAACTAAAGGAAATGAAGGCAGAGCTACTGACACACCTGAAGCCTTTTGATCGCCCCTTTGGTGAATTTATTGAAGGCCCTGGCGCTGTGGCTCCCGGTCAGATTGACGAGGAGATTGCGACTTTAAAGGCGCATATCCTAGCTGGTGGTTACGTGGGTAAACCCAAGAGTACACCTAAAAATAAGGGTAAAAAGAAAAAGAAGTAAACGCTACGGACACCCGAGGAAATAAGTAAGGGATCGAATGAAAACCAGCTTCTCAAGGGAAGCTATTTTTTTTTGTAAAACATTGCCTCATGGGGCATTGTAAAGCTTGATGATTTTTATGTAAGCATAGCGTAATATTTATGCGGAGTTCGCTATAGGCTTATATGATTTTAAAAACTGTTTCAGGAATAAATATGACTTTTCGTACTCTTATAATTTCGCTCTCATTTTTACTAGGCTTTACTGCCAAGGCCGAAATGCCCAATTTCATCTTTATCATGACGGATGACCAGGGCTATGGTGATCTGGGTTGCTATGGTCACCCGATTATAAAGACGCCCAATATTGATAAAATGGCTGATAGGGGTGTTCGCTTTACCGATTTTTATGCGAGACATAAATGTTCGCCAGCTCGAGCTTCACTTATGACTGGTGCCTTTAATTTTCGCGTAGGCGTTGGTTCTATCGTTTACCCAAACTCAACGACAGGTTTGATTAAAGAAGTGGTGACGATTCCCGAAATGCTTAAAGAGAAAGGATACACCACTGCTCTAATTGGTAAATGGCACCTCGGTCACACTGCGGGTTACCTGCCAAGAGATCAGGGTTTTGATTATTACTTCGGTGTTCCAGGCACTAACCACGGTGATGCCAAGACTCACAAACTGCCGGTAGCCGAGGGTTTTAAACCAAGCGGGGAATTCACTATCGAGGATTATTGGGCCGACAAGGGCAAGGGCGTGCACGGGAATTCAACAATCTTGATGAAAAATGACAACGTCATCGAGTGGCCAACAGATATCACTCAATTGACTAAACGTTATACTCACGATGCAGTTAGGTACATTAAGGAAAATAAAGATAAACCATTTTTCCTTTACTTTGCTCATGGTACTCCTCACCACCCCTATACAGTTGATGCTGCATTTCGCGGAAAAAGTGATCATGGGCTTTATGGCGATATGATCGAGGAAATTGACTGGTCCGTTGGTGAAGTCATTAAGGCACTTCAAGAAAATGGCATTGAGAAAAAGACGATCATTGCTTTTACTTCAGATAATGGCGCGGATTCAAAACCAAATAAAGAACATGCCGAAAAGGGTTCAAACTTACCTTTAAAAGGCTGGAAGGGTAGTTCAGAAGAGGGCGGTGTTCGCGTTCCTTTTGTCCTTAGCTGGCCAGGAACTTTACCGGAAGGCAAAAAGACTAATGAGATTGCTTCGCTCATGGATATCTTTCCTACTTATGCAGCTTTAGCCGGGATTGAACCTGAGGTGCCCCAGAAAATTGATGGCAACAATATTTTCCCTATTATGATGTGTGAGCCTGATGTTAAGTCACCGAATAAGTATATCTTTTATGCTGGTAACACGCCAAAAATTACTGGAGTCCGCAACCATCGTTTCAAATATTCTACCAAAACTTCAGGCCTTTACGACATGCATGCTGATATTGGTGAAACAACAAATGTCGCGGATAAATACCCAGAAGTTTTACAGGAGCTCCAAAAGGCTATGGAAGCTTTCCAAAAGGATATCGATGAAAATTCAATGGAGGCTCCCTTTGATGAGGGTCAGGCGGCTTACGTAGAGATTAAGAACAAAAAAGACAAAAACTCCAAGGGAGATAAGAATAAAGAAAAAAGCTCCAAGGCTAAGAAGAATAAAGAGAAAAAGAATAAAAAGAATAAGTAAGTCCCTTTAATTGGCCTCATATCACAAAGAATATTTTAGATAATCAAATCATCGAACTGATCATCATAAAAAGTCGATGATATAAACCAGAAATTTTAGACACCGATGCAAGATATCGGTAAAAATGAAAAGGAAACCTCAACTATGATAAAAGCCTTATATACCGGTGTTTTACTCGCACTATCTTTTACGAGCCCAATACTGGCTGAAGAAAAACCTAACTTCGTCATTGTTTTGGCAGATGATGTCGCTTGGTCAAGCTTTGGCTGTAATGATGCAGGCCTTTATACAAATACCCCGAATATAGATAAGTTGGCTAAGCAAAGTGTTCGATTCACAAACTTTAGTGGAGCAGTAGCTCAGTGTGGTCCCATACGACATGAGCTTTACACAGGTCTGCTACCGCCAACAAGTGGTATTTACACAAATGGTAATAAACCTTCGGGAGAATTCAATAATATCGCTAATTATCTTGGGGACTTGGGTTACAGAGTCGGCTTAGCCGGTAAGAGCCACTTTAAAAGAGTGACTGATTTTATCGATATTCCCGGTTTTGCGAAGGACGCAAATCATGAGGAACCGACCTGGGAAATGAGTGGGGTAAAGCAGTTTTTAGAAACATCTAAATCGGAAAATAAACCGTTCTGTATGGTTGTCGCTTCAGTAAATGCTCATCATCCCTGGACCATTGGCGATTACAAAACTTACCTGGATAAGGTTGTCATACCGCCCCACATGGTGGATACGCCTGCAACGCGTGAATCGCTGGCAAGGCACGCTGCTGAGGTAGAAGACCTGGATAAACAGGTCGGAGAGACCATGAAGATTATTGATGAAATGAATCTTGCGGACAATACAGTTTTTATTTTTTTAAGTGAACAGGGTACCTCTTTACCCAATGGTAAATGGTCGATCTATGATTACGGCACCAAAGGCCTTTGTTTAGCGCGCTGGCCGGGTAAATTTAGCCCTACGGTGACAGATGCGGTAGCTATGTACTGCGATATCTCTGCAACTTTAATCGATATTGCAGGTGGAGATGCACCGGCAATCGACGGTAGAAGTTTTTACTCAGTTTTAAAAGGTGAAGCCTCTGACCATCGTGACCATGCTTTTTTAGTTCATCAGGCAGGCGGTTTTATGCAAAGAGCGATTCGTAGTAAAGAGTTCAAGCTAATCTGGAGTCCTAAGCAGGAGAACCCTTACTATGTAGATACTATTATGAACCCCAGTCGCAACTCCATATTTGCTGTGGCATGGAGAGAGTGGCTAGAAAAAGCTAAGACGGATTCAGATGCACAAATGAAAGCTGACCGCCTTTTAATAAGCCCTGAATTCGAGCTGTATGATCTGAAAAACGATCCCTGGGAAATGAATAACTTAGCTACAAATCCGGAATACGCACAAGTAGTTAAGCAGATGCATGAGAAGCTAAAAGCTGACATGAAAGAAATGAATGACGAGTTTTCAAGCATCGATCCAAAGGATGCCAAGAAAGCCAAAAAAGCCAAAATGAAAGAGCAGGGCCAAGATCCTAAAAAGAAAAAATCGGCCAAGAAAAAGGGCTCAGATAGCGATCAGTCTGATAAAGCAGACAAAAAGAAAAAGCGCGAAAAAAAGAAAGCGGAAAAGTAAAAAGACATATCTCATTATGATAAAACTGAATCGACAATTTGTTACCTCCCTAGCATGTCTCGCATTTTTCACTGGCGTCGTGAGTTTGCAGGCTCAGCAAAAACCCAATATTCTTTTTTACCTCACCGATGACCTCGGTTATGGGGATATCGGCTGTTACGGAGCGGAAGGTCAGTACACGCCGGCCATTGATCAGTTGGCGAAAGAGGGGACGAAGTTTTCCAGCTTCTACGTGCATCAGCGCTGTAGCCCCAGTAGGGCGGCATTCATGACGGGTTCATACGCTCATCGAGTGGGCTTGCCACAAGTTATATACAAACATAGAGAGGGGCCAATAGGACTTAATCCATCGGAAATTACACTTCCCGAGTTAATGAAAACGGCGGGGTATAACACTGCTCTCGTTGGTAAATGGCATTTAGGTGAGTGGAAACCCTTTCATCCTTTAAACCATGGCTATGATTATTTTTATGGCTTCCTCAAAGTTATAGAGGGCTCTGAAAAGCCCTCACTCATTGAAAACAGAAAAGAGCTCGCCAGTAAAATTCAAAAGACTGAGGGACAGGCTCCGGGTATGGTGAAAGCAGCTATTAATTTCATGACGAAACACAAAAAGAACCCCTTCTTCCTGGTTTATTCTGACCCCATGCCTCATGCGCCTTATTTTCCTTCTGAGCAATTTAAAGGAACATCAAAACGCGGTAATTACGGCGAAGTCATTCACGAAATCGACTGGCAGTTTAAGCATTTAATGGATGCTCTGGATGAATTGGGACTGAAAGAGAATACCATTGTTGTTTTTACCTCTGATAATGGCCCCCCAGTTGAACGTCAAAAAAAGTATGATGTTGGTTTAAGTGGCCCTCTACGCGATGGTAAATGGACGAATTTTGAGGGCGGTGTACGCGTGCCATTCATTATTCGTTGGCCCGGAAAAGTTAAGGTCGATGCCTCAAGTGATGCGATGATCGGCATTATTGACATGCTTCCAACTTTCTGTGAGCTTGCCGGAGTTGATGTTCCAAATGATCGCGTGATTGATGGTGTTAATATTCTTCCACAGTTACTTGGTGATCAAGAAAGCAAAGCTTTGCGTGAGACGCAAATTGTCCCTGGAGCGACCATTATCCACAATGGCTGGAAATATTATGCGAAACAACAAAATCCCTACAATAACAAAAAGCCTGAAGATTGGAATGGACTGCAACCAGCCAAGGAGGGAGCGCTCTTTAACCTTAAAGAAGACATCGGAGAAACGACTGAAGTATCCGCTCAGCATCCCGAGATCGCTGAATCTTTGAAGAAAAACATGGCCAAATTTATGGCTGAATTAAAGAAGAACTCCAGACCGGCTGGTGATGCTTCAAATCTTGCAGAGAAAAACTTCCAAATCGAACGCTTGCCAGCGAGTTCTCAAGCCGCAAATAAAAGCGCAAAGGGCAGCAAAAAGAAGAAAGACAAAAAGAATAAGAAGAACAAAAAATAAACACTAACAAAAAATAAACACTAACAAAAAATAGACTCTAAGAGATAATTAAATGAATACAGTCCACAACTTGATACGTATAAGTATTATCATTCTAGCCATGACGATTTTGACTGGGTGTGCCACCAGTCCTCGAACTCACTTTACCAACCTCCAGAACGACTTCTTCGATATAAGTAGGGTGAATGTTGCAGGCGGACCTATTGGCTTTGGTGCTAACATAAAAGCTACCAAACTTTTAGAACTGCAATATGATGACTATGACGCCTACCGATTGGGATGGGTAGGTAGGGGCATCGGTGTATGGCATGAAAGTTCATCGGGTGGAACTGTCTCAACACATAAGTTTCCTCTGCCATACGAAGATGAACATAATTTCAGTGCCAGTTTTAAGTTCGGTGGAGTTAATTTGCTTGAAAGTATAGACTACACTGAGCGTGGTAGAAGGTCAGGAGATAGTTTTATGAAACCGGCAGATGAATTTCGACTAGCTGTTTATCTTGGCTTCGTTGGGGCAGATATCGGTTTGCGACCGCTGGAAGCTGTTGATTTTATTTGCAGTCTCTTAAGCCTAGGCTGGGTGGATATTTTAAAGGATGATCAAAAAAAGTTAATGTCGTTAGAGTCTGACGCAATTGAAGCCATCCAAGAAGTACTCAAGGAAATGTTCACAGATGAAGAGATGGTCGAAAACGCAGATGCTATCCAAAAAATACTCAAGGATGTAGTTAATGAAGATAAATGTTACAGTGAACTTGATGAAATGAAAAAAGCTTTGAAAGAAGCTTTTAAGGAATTGAAGAACAACAAGGTACAAAATTAGGTGCAATAAGCTTGTGGAGTAAACTGAGGTTGCTGAGTCTTTGAACAAAAAAGATCAGGCGACAAAATGAGGGGTTTTAAACGGCAACCCCTCAAGTAAAAGGACTTGATCTTGGGACGCAGTCGAACCAGGAGTGGTGCATCCGTCTAGCCAAGAAAAGCATTGTTGCGGAGTCCGCAATAGGGTGCCGATTAACAATCAACACTCCCAGTATTTTCCAAAAAATAATAAGTTAATTTATTAGAATCTGCCTCAGAACTTTCTGTGTTATTTAGTGATTTTTAGTGCTTTAAGTTTTTGAGATTTATTAAACCACCAAAGAGCACGGAAAAGCACAAAAATTGATCTTGTTTGTGAAAAAAACATCTGTGTTAATCTGAGTTTATCTGTGTTAGAACATAATGTTTGATGAAAAAGGCTTATTAACAATAAACAAAGGTAAACTGCGAAAGCGGACCTAAACTTTTAAGCTCATTAAGTGAATTAAACTGGTATAAAATCTTTGTTAATAATTTTTCACAAAATGAAGGACTAATGAATGAACAAATTCTACAGTGTATTTTTATTGCTATTTGGCATGATCACGATGGGAGACACTCGGCCGAATATCCTATGGTTGACGAGTGAGGATAATAGTGCCAGATGGCTCGGCTGCTATGGTAATAAATTTGCCATTACACCAAATTTAGATAAACTAGCCAGTGAAGGCTTTCTCTATGAAAAATGTTTTGCCAATGCCCCTGTTTGTGCGCCGTCCCGGAGTACGTGGATAACGGGGATTCATGCCATATCAATGGGCACTCACCCCATGCGCAGTCGTTATGAAATCCCCCACGATAAAATAAAATACTACGTGGATTATCTTAAAGAAGCGGGTTATTACACAACAAATTGCACCAAGACAGATTACAATATTGGCGGGCGTGATGACAAAGAATGTTGGGATGATCCCAAGTCAAAGTTTGCTTGGCGTAATCGCCCGGAAGGCAAACCCTTTTTTACGGTGATCAATACTACATCGAGTCATGAGAGCAGGGCTTTTAAGGCTGATATTAATAAAACTAATCACGACCCTGCCAATGTTGAACTCCGGAAGTATCATCCTGATTTACCGGATATTCGCAAAAACTATGCTCTTTATCACGATTGTATTAAAACAATGGATAGTGATATCGGGGCCGCATTAAAAGCCCTGGAAGAAGATGGCCTAGCCGATGATACAATTGTGATCTATTGCTCTGATCATGGTGGTGTGATGCCACGCAGTAAACGATTCCTCTATGAAAGCGGTATTCACACGCCACTCATTATTCGCATACCTGAGAAATTCAAACATTTGTGGCCGGCAGATAAGCCGGGATCTAGACTTAATGATTTAGTAAGTTTTATCGATATGCCCAAAACGTGGTTGAGTTTAGCCGATGCCAAAATTCCTGCTGAGATGCAAGGAAAGATCTTTTTGGGTGAGCAAAAAGAGCAGCGTAAACTTCATTTTAGTTTTCGAGGACGCATGGATGAACGAGTCGATAATGTACGTGCTGTACACGATGGCCAATTTCTCTACGTGAAAAATTATATGCCCTTTAGTCCTGTCGGTCAAAAAATACATTACTTATGGAATATGCCTGCCAGTCAAGCTTGGGAAGCTCACTATAAAGCTAACAAAACCGATCCAATTAGTAGCCGTTTCTTTGAGACAAGAGGCTATGTAGAAGAGCTCTATGATTCTAGCAATGATCCCGATAATGTAAACAACATTATTAATAGCCCTGAACACGCAAGCATAGTCAATAAAATGCGTGCGGGGCTTAAAGACTGGCAAGTAAATATTTACGATTCAGGGATTTTGCCTGAGGGAGAAGTTGTTAAGCGAGCAGCGGATAACAACATGACTATTTACGAAATGGTGCGCGAGCCAAAACTTTATGATTTGAGTGCTTATATAACTGCGGCTGATATTGCCTTAGCATCATCGAGTGAGAACTTAGACAAATTAATAGAATACTTAAACCACAGTGATTCAGGTGTACGTTATTGGGGAGCAGGCGGTTTACAAATCTTGGGGAAAGATGCGCAATCCGCAAAAGCTCAGCTCAAACAAGCCTTAAAAGACGATTCACATAGTGTACGCGCTATGTCAGCATGGGCTTTAATTAAAATGGGCGATAAAGAAGAGGCTTATAAATGCTTAGAAGAATTAGTGAATAATGACTCTTATGCCGTTCTTTTGGCACTGAGTGTTATTGATTGGATGGGAGATGACGCTAAGCCAATGTTAGAGAATATCGTCAATGCGACTTTCGCAGAGAAGTACCGTCCCGGTTTATTGAATCATGTGCTTAAGAAACATGGTTTACAAGCACCTAAAAAGGACCGCTCGAAAACTAATGGGAAGAAGAATAAGAAAAAAAAGAAATAGTTTAAGGTCTTGATAAACTCTAATTAAGCTTGGCGTAAAAGTTTAAGTTGCTCAAATGCCTAACACTTAAGTTTATCTGTATTAGATCATCTTTGCTTATTTATAATAAACAAAGGTGAACTGCGAAAGCTTATCTAATTTTTCTGCTGACTAAATCAAATGTGAGAATGTAAATATGAAATTATTTGAAACTTCAGTACTTATATCTGTCTTGATTATGCCCTTTGCTGACGCTAAAAATTCTGAGCTTCAGCAAGAAAATCAGCCAGTGAAAATCAATGAAAATATATTTAAAGAAGCCCGTGAACTTCCGTACTTTCGTCTACCCTGGATGGAGGAAAAATATGATCGTTGGAGTCAGAGTAAAGTTGCGCGTACAGCACTCACAAAGCAGCAGCTGAAAGCCTTGCCCTCAAGAGTTGATAACAGCGAAAATAAAGCCTGGCAGGGAATAGGGGATCAAGGTAGAACGAACTCATGTTCACAGGAAGGCACAGTTGCCGGCATGCTCTCCTACGAGATCAATGCATATCGAAATAGAGATGGTAGAAAAGCAGAAAATAGCCTGCCCAGCCACTTCTCATGGAATTTTTTCAATAAAGCCAAAAATGGTGGCGCCGAAATGATTCACGGTCTCGAAACCGCCTACACCATTGGTATCCCATCACAAAAATTGTATGGAGGTCGTTATAATGACCTAGTTGGGCACTGGCCAAATGGCTATGGAATCTGGCATGATGCCATGAAAAACCGCATTGCCGCTTATGACTTTGTTAAAGTGACGACGCCTGAAAAGCTGCAGTTTGCCAAAGCCTGGATACATAATCATGCCGGCTGGTTCAAGAGTCGTGGAGGCGGAATGTTAACTATTGATGCTACAGGTCTTGGGGATGAGAAAATCAAGCAGATCCCTAAAAGATCGCATGAGGCCGGCAAACATATTTGGACTGATTGGGGTTCTAAATACGGTGGCCATGTGATGTGTGTTGTAGGTTACGACGATGAGGTCGGCTATGACGTCAATAATGATGGCAAGATCACTAATGACCTAGATATCAATAATGATGGGGAAGTCACTATAGCTGATTACGAACGCGGAGCATTTATCGTGGCGAATAGTTGGGGCAAGAACTGGGCCGACGAGGGTAAAGTTTATGTTCTTTACCGCTGCCTAATGAGTCGCAGCTCTTTTTGGGATCGTGGACCTTTTATGGCATACGCCGTGCCGTCTAATAGGCAGCCAAGGGCGACAATTCGATTTAAAGCACTTCACAATAAGCGCGATAACATTCAGTTGGGTTTGAGCCTTATTGATAGAAATAATAATAAGCGCTATGAAATGAACACGCATGCCATGTTTCAAAATTCCGGTGCAGTTCCATTAGGTGGTCCCGGCGAAGAAAATAAAGATTTTGAGTGGGGCATCGACCTGACTCGACTCGTTGAACAGTCCGGAAATAACTTTGAACAAGTTCTCAAAGATCTTCAGGTGGGGAAAGCAAAGCTTGAGATCCATTTTACCGAACGTAAAAAAGACGCGGATAAAAAGCCTAAGAAAAAGAAAAACAAGAAAAAGAAAGATAAGAAAAGAAGCCCTCCAATAGAGGTGAAGGGGCAACTTAAAGAAGTCGAATTAATGTTTTGGAATAAATCAGGTACAATGCTTGGCAAGAAAAATCTCTTATTCAAAGAAAAAACACTTACTGAGTCAGTTGAAATTAGCTACCCTAATTAACTAAAGGGCTTGTATCACTTAGGAAGGAATACCAATCTATGAATTTATTGCGTTTGCACTTGGGGCTTAGCAAGCTTTTTTCTGTTGTATCGATCAAAGAAGTCATAGACTTCTGAAATCATCTCAGGGTTCCGGGTAATAGTGCGGAAGTGGCCTCCCCCTTTGATTTCTTTATAGTGCACATCCATCTTTAAAGATTTCATCTCGTCAACCCAACGGCGTACGGTTCGAACTGGAACTAGAAAATCCATATTTCCGGTCGTGACGTATACCGGCAAGTGTTTGGCATTCTCAAGCTTAGTTGACTGTTTTTGAAATGCGGGGGCGAGGCAGGCTAAGCCAGACCAAGTATTGGGATAAGCAGAAGCTAGGTATAAAGCACCACCGCCGCCCATGGAATGTCCCATTAAAAAGATGCGGTCGGAATCAATAGACAGATCTTTTTGCACAATTTTTAAAACGTTTATCACATCCATCTCGCTTAACTCACCAAGGTTCTCAGGGTCGCCCGCTTTCCCAAAAGCAAAGCCCTCCTTGCCTTTTCCCCGACTGCCATACCAACCACGGTCATTGTATCCGAAAGGAGCTGCAATGACATAGCCGCGTTTTTCAGCCTCAGAGATGATGCCACTGTAATTGATAATTTGCTTGGGGTTACTGCGAAGTCCATGGAGTAATATTATTAATGGAGCAGGTTTTGAAGAGTCGTAATTCTTTGGGATATAAAGAACATAATTTTGATCCTTGTTAGCTTCTTTGAAAAAATATGAGCGACTTAAAATTTTTCCTTTGGTCAATTCTTCGCTGTGCTGAGCCTGATCAAAATCTTTTTTGATTTGTGCACCTAGCTTGGAATTACAGGCAAGTAACAACAAGGGTAGTGCAAGGACTAATAAATTTTTCATTTTAACTCTTTTGGCTTTTATAGATATTAACATTTAAAGCCCCCAGATCTAGGACCTGAGGGCTTTAAATGTGTGTCAAAATATTTAAAAGACTAATTAGATGTTGTTATCATCTTTTTTACCTTTCTTATCTTTCTTTTTCTTGTCTTTCTTTTTCTTGTCTTTTTTACCTTTCTTTTCGCCTGCAGCGTACTCTTCTTCACTTAGAGCACCATCGGCGTCGGCATCCAATTTTTTAAAGTTCTTTTTGAGCTTTTTATCGTCGCCAGCATACTCAGAGATAGAAAGTTTACCGTCCTGGTCGGCATCTTTGTCTGCAAAAGTTTCGGCTACAGCTGATAAGCTGAAGAGTAAGAATGCGAATAGAGCAATAGTGAATTTCATGTTTTACCTTATGTTTGTGTTAAGAGATTTTTTTATGGGCTAGTTAGCTAATAGAGAATTAATTTCGTTTTTACATTGAGGACATAAGGTCAATTTCGCGTATCGCCCAGATCGTGTCGCCCTTAACGGTACTAATGATTTTTACGAATTTGACTTCAGATTTTTCGAATTTAGCAATACTCAAACCTCTTTTGCCTTTGAACTTTCCGACACTTGACCACTGCTGACCATCGGTGGAAAGCTGAACTTCAAATTCAGCAGGGTAGTCATTGGCATTCATTTTCAATCCTTTAATTCCCTGTGCGGAAGGTAGTTCAATTTGAACGTAGAAGCCTTTTTCAATAACTTTCATGCTAGTCCAGCGACCTTTGGTCTTGTTGTCATTAATCCTTTTAAGGGCGTTTTTGTCATTATTTACACTGGCTGTGATAAGCCATTTCTTTTTGTTATTGAGCAAAGCAGGGTAGCGCTCATATAATGTGTCAATAGTGAACATTTCTTTGTACTTTTTAAGATCTTTACGAACAGTCTGAATTTCTTTGGTGGACACAATTGAAGCTTTGTTATTCCAACTATGACGAATGAAACTGAGAACCTCAGCTATGTACTCATCTGAGTTGTTACTAAGCGGCATCATAACGCCATAGTCCTTGCCATCGATAGGGCCTTTTAGTCCGTTTAATGTAATGGCCGTGAGGCGGCTTACATCACCAGTTACTCGGGGAGAGCCCACCAGTGGTGCACCTAAAAGAATGTCTCCGGCTTTCATACCCATGCCATCCTTGCCATGACAATTTTGGCAGAGAGCTTTGTAATGAACAGCACCTTTCTCAATCATTTTTGCGTTGGCCGCAGAAAGTGCGTTGCGAGCGAGCTTTTTCTCTGCTTCTTCTTTGGCCTGCTGAATGTGGAATTGCTCCATACGAGCTAAACCATAATGTTTGTCGCGGTGTGTGTCGTATAAAGTTTTAAGTAGGTCTGATTGACCAAGTTTTCTAAGAGAGTTCTTAATTTGAACAAGAACCTGACTGTTTGTTTCAGTTTTAATGGGTAGTAAGCTTTGTAAGGTAGATTGATCTTTTCTCAGGAAAGGTTCTGAGAGGCGAATAGCCGCTTCACGAACTAGTGGGCTTGAGTCTTTTACAGCTTTTTTGAGGATTTCGAAATCAGTTTTTCCGAGACCATCAATTGTCCACAGGGCATGAAGTCGTGCCAATTCAGAGTTTGAATTTACAGCCATATCCTGAAGGTCTTTGAGTACAGACAGATCTTTTCGCACAATAATGAGCTTTTGAGCTTTAAGTCTCCACCAAGCATTTTCGTGACTGAGGTGAGCGAGAAGCTGCTTACCGCTTTCATTGAGCATATTGGGCTTTCCGAAGCTTTTTTGACCATCTTTAGTCACGCGGTAAAGGCGACCGCGACCAATGTTTTTATCTAGTTCATAAACTTCGTTAATGCGATAGATAAACATGCCGGGACGGGCATAGGCCGCCTGCTGGATAATACCACGATACATATCGACAATATAGAGGTTGCCATCTGGACCAGTCGCCAAGTTGACCGGGCGGAAATTTGGATCAGAGGAGCGAATGAATTCTTTTTTTGGGTGAGCATTATGCATAATGCGCATGCCACCTTTCTTTTCGATTTTTGCGCGACGAATGAGGCGGCCAACGGGTTCGGCCAGGAAGAAATCATGTTTTAAATCGCTGTGTACACCACCGCGGTAGTATTCGGCACCAGAAGTTGCGGAAAAATGATTTAAGGTATTGTCTTCGCGAACGCGTTTAAGACCACCTTGTGAATCGGGAACATCGTCGATTGGCCAAAGCTCATAAAATTCCTTTGGTTTTTCACCTTCAAGTTCCATGCCGCCGTAAACGTGAGGCTGCTGGAAATGCATAGTGGCTTTTTCATTGCCGGCAATCGCGGAAATGATTTGCCCACTTTCAGTCTGAGAAATGCCAAATTGCGAACCTACGCCAGCTTTGTAGTCGAGTTCAGCAATTTTCCCATCTTTATAGCTGTAACTTAAGGCATAAGTAGCGTTGATAGTGTTGTCAATATTCCACATGAAGCCCTGGGGTTGGTGCTCCATATTACCACCCTGAGGTCCACCTTTATAGAAGAGCTCTTTTTTATCGGCAATGCCATCGCCATCGGTATCTTCGTAGGAATAAAGAGTCGTAGTATCTGTTTCACCAATGATGACCTTGCCATCAAGACAGAGTAACTTACGCGGTAGAATGAGGTCTTTGGCAAAAACAGTTTTTTTATCGTAAACGCCGTCCCAATTGGTGTCCACAAGTTTGATAACCGAACAGACGGGATCTTTTTCACCTGTTGCAGCCATATCCTGCATATAGGTTTCCATTTGTGCCACATAGAGATTGCCATTGCCATCCCAGGTAACGTGAACGGGCTCATTAAGGAAATTATCTCCGGCACTAAGCTGGATTTTATAACCATCCTGAATTTCGAAGGTTTTCATTGATTCTTCTTCAGTCAATGGCAGAGCTTTATTGCGATGAGGTGAACGGGGTTTTTGGGCGATGGGACTAAAGTCACCCTCTAGATCACCGAGAGTCATTTGAATGCCGCTGAGTAAATGCTGTAAAAAGTCCTTGTTGTACCAGGTTTCATCATTAAAACCGAGGGATGTGTAAAAGACATGTCCTTTGCCAACTTCTTTTACCCAGCTCACCGGAACATCGGCTAACTTGGAGTAAGTACCCGTTGTGAGGCGATCGCCAAAGTCTAGGGCAAGGAGGATACGCATTTTTGAGCGATCAAAATTTTTGAGAGCGTAAATGCGGTCTTTGATTTTAAAGAGAGGCTCGAGGTGTTTAGTACTGACAGAATTTGGTGCTTCGTTGACAATGCTCCAGGTGCCATTTTCGTCCCAGGGGTACTTTTGACTGATGGCGCCAATCAGTGTGTTATATTCAGCCGATTGACTTTCTATGGCCTGGTCAGTAGCAATCAGTTTGCCACCTTCATTGATGTACTTAAGGAAAGCCGTTTTAAGGCTTTTGTTTTGGAAAATGGAATCCGCCATTTTTTGACTGAGAAAAACACCGTCATACTGTTTGAGGGTATTTAAATCAAGTTTGGCGATATCAGAGTTGACTTCGACTTTAAAAGCAGAACTTTGCTCGCCGAGTTGCTGCAGGGCGTAGTGACTAAGCGTAGTTTTGCCACTTGTGGAAAGTGCTAAGAGCTTACGTTCTGATTTTGCTTTTACGGCTTCGCTTGATTGACTCGCTTCAATTACTTTATTTTTAGTATCCTGATCGAGTGCAAATGTGCTAAGGGAAAGGCTTAAGCTAGTGAAGAGTAAAAACTTATTTAAGGGTTTTTGAAAGTGATATTTATAATTTCTGTTTTGCATGTGAAGCCTGTGCTAAATTAATCTTACTAGCTAATAAGGGTTCTCGGAAAGATATTATGCTCTATGAGCTAAAAAGCTTTGAGTTTTTAGCGCACAGTAAATTGAGTTGCTCTATGACTCGCTGTATTACTGAGCAGAGCTAAGCTCTTTGACTTTGATATTTTTCCATGCAACCTGGAAGGGGCCAGTGCCTTTTTTAATTCCATGAACCTGGAGGGCAATGAAGCCACTTGGGTTGGATTGTTGGCGCTTAGCGGGAACAGTAGTGGTAACAATTTTGTTGCCGTTAAGCCAGGTGGTAATTTGATTGCCTTTGGCAAGAACGCGGAAATGATTCCATTCACCATCTTTGAAAAATTGATGAGCCTTTTTGTCTTCTTTTGGCGTGAGCCATGTTTTCCATGCCTGACCATAGATGTAGCCAGACTGATTTTTTTCAAAATTTCGGCCAGTTACCTCCACTTGAGGACCGTATACAGCAGGATGTTTTTGTTTGCCATCGGGCTCTTGCAAACGCGAACGAATTTGTACACCTGAGTTGAGCTTATTATCAATGAGTTTGGTTTCAAATTCTAGTTCAAAATCGCCATAATTATTGTTTGAGCAGAGGAAAGTTGTGCCCATGCCATCCTTAGCCGTTCCGATAATAGCACCATCCTCAACACGGAAAGAGCCTTCTTTTGTTTTCTCTGTCCAGCCATCGAGATTCTTACCATTGAATAATTCGACCCAATTATTGTTGTCGGAGGCCATAAGGTTCGTGATGAGAGATAAGCAAATAATAAATAGTAATTTCATAGATGGTTCCTTCGTTTTTATAAGTCTCTTTTTAGTAGCTGGATTTAATTGCTGATTACGCAATAAATTTAACTTAATTTTGTTCTTATTAAGGTAATAGTGATTAAAGGTGAATTATTACGCAAGATATGTGGATACTTATGTAAATATCGATGAAGTGAATGAGTAAGACTCATAAAAACTAAGCTGACAAACGTGTTATTTTCAACTAATTTATTTTAAATACGTAATAAAGTAGCTAAGTATTTTATACTCTTAGTAGAGTAAGAATTAAATTTAATGAGGTATTTATGTTTCGTCCTTTTTTGTCATTTTTGACTTTGGGTTTACTAACATCTATTAACGCAGGTACAACTAGTGATTTTCAGGTAAATGTTAAAACGGAAAAGAAGCCCTGGTCACATTTAGAGTTTCGTAATGATCCCGACAACTTCCAGTTTGCAATAGTTTCTGACAGAACCGGCAGCGTACGACCAGGAGTTTTTCCGACGGCTTTGAAAAAGTTGAATTTACTTGAACCAGAATTTGTCATTACCGTGGGGGATTTGATTTCGGGCAATCGCCATACAAAAAAAGAATCTGACCTGCACGATATGTGGGATGAAATGGAGGGCTTTGTCTCGCACTTGGATATGCCTTTTTTTTACTTGGCAGGTAATCACGATAATGGTTCTCCAATGATGCAAAAGGTCTGGAAGGAGCGCTTTGGAGTTGAGCGTTATCACTTTGTCTATAAAAATGTATTATTCATGTGCATGAATGCTCAGGATGATGCTTCTTTTGCCGCTATCATCAAAAAAGATCAGCAGGAATGGGCTAAAAAGGTTTTGGCTGACCATCCCGACGTTCGCTGGACATTTGTCTTTATTCATCAACCCGTATGGAAGTATGACGAAGGGACTCCACTCGATGAAGGTGGTTGGTCAAAAGAACCTCAAGAAACGGGCTGGGCGGTAATTGAGGAAGCATTAAAAGGGCGCAAGCACACGGCATTTGCAGGTCACGTCCACCAATACATCCGCTATAAACAAGAAGCTCCCCAAACGAATTATTATTCATTGGCAACCACTGGTGGTGGTAGTCGTTACCGTGGAGCGGATTTTGGTGAGTTTGATCATGCCATGTGGGTGACGATGACTGATGATGGCCCCAAATTAGCGAATTTAGTTATTGATGGCATTATTCCCGAGGATGTGAATACGCCAGCTCAAGAGCTCTTTCGTGCGTATGTAAATCACACGGCTAAAGTTCTTTCCCTTGATCCTTATAAGATTCAAATTGATCTAGAGTTTGATAATAAAATGGATAAGAATTTTAGTGGTCATTTGGATTGGAGTAGCAAAAATTTTGGATGGACAGCTGATATGTTTCATGAGCATGTGAATGTGACCAAGGGTGAGCTTTATAAAAAGTCAGTTGTTTTAACTTATACGGGTAAACCAGAGAATGTCTTACCTTACCCAGCTTTAGAAGTTCGGGCTAAAGATGAAGATAATGTAGTTTATCCAGCACAGGCAAAAGTCGGGGTTACAGAAATACTGCCTTATTTTAAGAAGCATAAAATGGAGTTGAATCCCGCACTGAAAAAAGCTTTAAATAAACATGATAAGCGCGTTCAACAAGCGGCACGAGCTGCGGCTCGCAAAAAGAAAGAAGCGACACAAAAATAATTAAGCAGTGCTCCAGTAAATAAATTGGTTTTCCATAAAACAGGGCAATGCCGCTAGTCGCCTGGTCAAGGATTGTCAAATCCTTGAAGGGAGAGTTCGAGAGGGACAGCGTCCTTCTCGTATGGGGCGCATCATGGCTGTGGGTAATCGTGATAAATTATATCATCCATTAAAAATGCCAGAGAAAACTCATGGTGAAACCATGCAATATTAAATAGCCTTGAATGAAATCCAAGATGACCATGAAGAACTATACGATGATGAATTTAATGATGTAGATGAATTATGGTGAAACCATTTAACTTTAAATAGCCTTGGATGAAATCCAAGGTGCATAAGATTTAATAAAATGCACCATGCCTTCCATGAGAAGGCGATTACAAGTTACGGTTTACATTAAAGTTATATTATTCAGATAATTGAGAAAATCAGTTTTCAAATGTCGATAAAATTTTGTCTTGCTTCCATTCGCACTCATTTTATGGACCGCCAAGTCCGGTGCATGATTGTATCCTATCTGATGCTGCTATCTTTAGGACGAACTATTTTATTACAACCTTGGCGTGGTTATTGTTCTAGGCATGGCCCGCAGTCATCGAATAAGACATTTGTTAAACTCTTTTCTTTTAAATTCATTCCTTAATTTGGTTCAAAATAAATGGAGGGGAGGTTGGCTGGATTGGTGGATAATTAAGAAGCTTTTCTTAAAGCTTGTTTGTGTAATGGAATATAATCTCCCCCACTGACCCATAAGTGATGCATTAATATCGCAAGTTTCCTCGCGATGGCAACAACAGCCTTTTTCTTGGCAATTCGTCCTCCACTACTAGCAATCCTACGACCATAATTTTTAAGATCAGAAGCAGGTGAACGGTCACTTAAAATAAACTGAGCAGAACCAACTAATAAAGCCCTTAAATAACGATCTCCTTGCTTTGTGATGCTTAATTGTTTGTCGATCTCTCCCGATTGATCTCTTTTGGGAGTTAACCCAAGAAAAGCTCCAATATCTCTACTCTTTTGAAAGCGTTTAGGGTCATCAATAGTTAATACATAAGTTAAGGCCGTAACTGGACCGACACCTGGTAGTTCCTGAAGTTTTATAGCTTCAGGGCATGACTCTTCACTAAGCATATAAATCCGATCATCCAATCCCTCAATACGGTTTGTTAAATCTTTAGATTCTTCCAAGAGTTCTCCTAAAGTCGATATCAAGTCATCAGGAATATGTGCAAGCATTCGTTCACCAAAACGATTTGATGCACAACTGGGTAAATCTGTTACACCAAAGCTCTTTAGTATGCCACGTACACAATTTATACACCTCGTGCGAGCCCCAATAAAATGCTCACGTACACGAATTACTGATAACATTTTTTGAGCAGATAGGCTTCGGTGCTCAATGCCATGTAAAAGTTTAGGATCCATTCGAGCTACACGAGCTATTTTCTCTGCATCTTTTTCATCACATTTATTTGTGTCCCCCCAAATCATCCGCAGTTTTCGTGCATTGGCGACAATAACCTTAAAGCCCATTTCCTTGAGAATCGAAGAAACCCACATTGAACAAGCGCCTACTTCCAAAGCTATTCGAATACTTGAACGATTCTTATATTGTTCAAAATACTCATGTAAAGCTTCGATATGATTATCAATTTGTATTTGTTCGACAACTTCTCCCATTGAATTAAGAACACAAAGGTCGTGTTTTTTGTTCCCAAGATCAATTCCGATTGTGATTTCAGGAACAGTGATAGTAATTTTAGACATGGTAGTTCTCCGTTAGTTTGTTGTGGTAACTTAATTAACGTCAGGCAAGGTCTGCTAGCAAGTGGACTTTGCCGAGGGCTGCCTTCTCATACTATCTCTAGGTATGGAACTAAGCAGGCTGTTTAAGTCGTGTACCTAAAAGCACACAATTTTTGATACTCATACAAAAACCCACATTTCATGTGGGGCTAATTAAAGTTACATCGCTTTGCGATGAGGATTTTCGCTATCCACTTGTTAAGGGACTATCGTAAATGTTTCTTAAGCCTTTTTAAAGAGCTGAGTCAGTGGTTTACCTTTGTCTCCAACTGTAAAAGGACGTCCATCGGTATTCGTGACGACGTGTTTTAGGTTTAAGCCGACCGCGTTTGCGATGGTCGCATTAAAGTCAGAAACTCTAACTTTTCCGGAGACGACTTTTTCACCCAATTCATCTGTTTTACCATACTTCTGACCTCCGATTATGCCGCCCCCGGCAAGGAAACTACTGTAAGCGATAGGGTAGTGATTGCGTCCCGCACGATCATTGAGCGCAGGGTTACGACCAAACTCGGTATTGACAACGACTAGAGTTGATTCGAGAAGACCTCGATCTTCGAGGTCGGCAATAAGGGCTGCCACACCTTGGTCGAGGCTGTTTGCGTACTCATCAAATTCATCGTAAATACCATAATGAAAGTCCCAGCCTTTATGGGCTAAGGAGATAAAGCGAACGCCTTTTTCAACTAAACGTCGAGCGAGGATGCAACTTTGTCCAAACTCTTCATCGCCGTATGTTTCAAAAGTGGATCTTTTTTCTTTCTTTATATCGAAAACTTCTAAATCCTTACTATGCATTAGTTTTATGGCATCGTAGTAAGATTGTTTGTAATCATCTATGAGTTTATGTTTGTGCTTCTGGGCAAATCCTGCATTAATAGAGTTCATTAAACCGAGACGACGATGAAAGAGGTCTTGATTGACATCTCTGGGTAGTTTAATATTTTTGAGACCCTGTTGAGGATTGCCTACCGGTAAAGCGGCGTATTTACTCCCCATAAAACCAGAGCCCAAACTACTACTGCGGCCAATTTTAACGAAGGGAGGGATCTCCCCTGATGTTCTGGGAGCCATGCGTGCGATCCAGGCACCTAAATCGGGATGTAAAGTTGTACCGCGCTGCTCATAGCCTGTGTTGAGTAGGTAATTGGCTTCTTTGTGGGCCCCCTGTGTATTGCTCATGGAATTGATGATCGCACAATGATGCATTTGCTTGGCGAGTTTTGGAAAGTATCTGCCGATGCGAATTCCATCTGCTGAAGTTTTTATGGGTTCAGAAGCGCGCATGGCATCTTTGTTAGCCTCTTTTATATCAAAGGAGTCTACATGGCTGAGGCCACCGTCAACATGAATATAAATAACAGATTTTACAGTGGCTTTACTTTGGTCAAAAGTTTCTGATTCAGCTTGCACTGTAGATGGCAGGAGGCTGAGCCCCGCAGCGGAAGTAAGACTACTTTGCAATAATTTTCTTCTGGTAAATTGAGTTTTCTTATTCATTGCATCTTACCTTTTTAGTTTAAACTCAAGTGAGTTGAGCAGAGCCCAATAAAAGTCATCAATTGTGAAACCATTGTCGATTGCTTGCTTAAACACATTTAAGTCATGTTCATTTGGCTTACGTGAGAGTAGAGATAGGTATATAAGCTCGAGTTGTTCTTCTTTATCAGATTTTTGCTGGATTAAGTCATAGGTCGAAATTTTATTAAAACTAAATTGATCGTCATTCAATAGTGCCAATGCCTGGGGGATATTGGCTTCTTTTTTGGAGTCGTCAGTGACTTCACGTGACGATTGGCCAAAGATGTGAAGCATCGAGCCGCTATCAGCTGGAGATCTACCTTCTGAGGCACGAACTAACTTTTTTCTTTTACTGTAACGACCAAAGTTTTGATTTGGCTCAAGTTTTTTTTCTATTTTTTTGATCTCGAATTTACTGTTTTTCATATACTCAGCTTTCTCAGCGACAGATTTACTCGCTAGATTTTCGTAAATATAATGAGCGATAACTTTGTCTGGCACGCTAAGTCCCTCATCGGGGGTTTTTGTACGGATAGTGATGAGTGAATCCCATATTTGCTCAGCACTCAGGCGAGTCATGATGGGCCCACTAAAAAGGTAGTCTTCTGGCACTTGGTCGTGACTCTGGCGTTGATAGATACGACTCTTATAAATGATTTTCATAAACATTTTTTGATCGTATTTAAGACCTTGCATGATTTTGATAAGGTACTTAGTCAGAGCGGGGTTTTTACCAAATTCTTCGGGAGTTATATCTAGGTTTTCACCAATGAGTGGGGCGCCCATAATGCGATGCCAGAGGCGATTGACGATGGTCTTTGTGAACATTGGGTTTTCAGTCGATACGATCCATTTCGCAAAGTGTTTTCGAGAATTGACTTGTGTCGTGGTGTTCTTTTTATCAAACTTAAATTTGTAGGCGCGCGCATTTGCACCATTACTGGGGTCGTAATTGATTTTCACCTTGGGAGAAAAAGGGACGCCTGCGTGCACGAGCTCATTAGGCTTGCCATCATCGTAATCGTAGTCAGATGGAAGTTTGATTTTACCTGCGCCGCTGTTGTAAGTGCCAAAAAAGAGTGGACGCAATGGGGTGTCGTTCACTTTGCCTTTTTTAGACTTGCTGGATGATGAATTATTGAGATGGTTTTGGATTTTTGCCACGGTATGCATATCAACATTTTTGGCGTTCGTTTCTGTGCCATGGGTGAAGGCCGCAATTTTGTAGAAATCCATTTGGGTCCAGTCATTGTAGGGGTGATCATGGCATTGAGCGCAAACCATGCTGGTGGCAAGAAAGACCTGCATAGTGCTGGCCACATTATCTAAGGGCATTCTATAATCGCGCAAGTAATAACCTGCTGCACCATTGCCAGGCTTATAAAGCGGGCCCTCAGCTGAAACTAATTCATAAACAAACTGATTGTAGGGTTTGTTGTCGGCGATGCTTTTTTTAATCCAATGGAGGTAGGGGCCACCATCAGATTTCTTCATCCAAGTTGTGGCCCTGAGAGTATCTACCCAGTAATTGTAAAAATGACTAACATAGGCGGGAGAGTCCATGAGTTTGTCAATGAGGTCCGAGCGACGGGTTTTGGCGGGCATTTTCATGAATTGCTGATATTCCCAATATGTGGGGATTCGACCGGCAATATCTAGATAAATTCTACGTACAAAAGTTTCGTCATCCAGGGCGGGCATGGGTTTTTTGTTTTTAGCTTTCAGACCTTGGACGACATATTTATCGATTGTATAAGCAATTTTTGTTTGCGTTTGCTTAGGAATAGCAAAGGCCGGACTTACAAAAAGCCCGACTAAAAGACAAATGGCAAGTTGTTTCAGGACTCCACCTCTTGCTTTGCTGTTTTGCTTTTTTCATTTTTCTTTTCAGTTTTTCTACTTTTTTTAACTGTTTCCTGATCAAATTTCCCCATGGTAGATAAAGGTGGAAAAAGCTTATCTACATTGACGGGCTCAACAGCTTCAGCAAGCGCAGTATTGGGTTTAGGTAAATAAGCCTTGGAGCTTTCCAAGTACTCATCGAGATTTTTTTGAAGTTCCTGGACTTTTTCAGGCATTTGAGAAGCGAGGTTAACTTCTTCTGAGATATCATTTTTGAGTTTGAATAAATAAGGCTGATCAGGGATTTCGTAGAATCGGAAGAGTTTGAAGTCACCCTTAATGATCATGGATTGAGGTGTGTTATTTCTGTAGTGCGGGTAGTGAAAATATAGCGCTCTGTTAGCAGGAAAAGAAGTGCTTTCATCTTGGGTAAGCAGGGGAGCAATACTCTCGCCATCAACGTTTGGCATATCTTCGGTATTGCCGCCAGCAAGTTCATAGATAGTTGGGAGCATATCGTAACCAATGATGTTTTCACTGCAGCGACTTTTTGCTTCAATGCCTGGCCCCATGATCATAAACGGAACGCGAATGCCTCCTTCCCAAAGCGACCATTTACTGCCTCTAAGAATGCGTTTGTCGTGTAGTAAGCCTTTACCGTTATCAGAAGTGAAAATGACGTAAGTATTGTCTAGGATATTGAGTTCTTTGAGTTTGTCGATGATCATCCCAATCGATGTATCCATATCGGTTACAGCGGCACCGTGAGTGATAACTTCTTTTTTGAATTTTTTGTCTTTAATCTTCTTAATAGCAGGGTCATTTTCGTAAGAAGCTAAAGTTTCTGGTAAGCTCATTTGAGCTGAATGCTCTGCGTAGTGAGAAACTTGTATAAAGAAAGGCTTTTCTTTATTAGTTTGTTTTTCAATAAATTTTATAGAGTTTTTGGTAATGCTAAAGATCCGTTTAGGATCATTGGGATCTGTGATGTTTTTAGGAGAACCCTCGTCATTGCTCGTTTCACCAGAGCTGACATCGTAACCATGTTTTTCCGGACCACCACCATAGATATGCCATTTACCTATGTGTGCAGTAGCGTAGCCTTGATTCTTGAGGTAAGTTCCAATAGTTGGGTACTTGGTGTTAATATTTCCTAGTGGAGTGGGTTCAATGAGCAGGCACTTTTCATTTTTTTTGCTGAGGGGATACTCAACTTCTTTTGGAGACTTTTCTCCAAAACCACCATTGCCACTGAAAAGTGTTTTTGCAGGGCTGACGCCACTTTGAATCGAAGATCGAGAAGGGGCACACATTCCCGCAGCTGCATAGGCATTTGAAAAAGTCATACCATTTTCTGCGATACTCGCAATATTCGGCGTTCGCCTATAAGTCATTTTTGATGCACTTTCACCTTCCATTTGCTCAACGGAAGTACCAAACCAAGGCATGTCATCAACTAAAATAAATATGAAGTTTGGTTTATCCTGAGCGATGAGAAAAGTTGAGCCCAAGATTAAATGAGTGAATAAAAATTTTAAAACTTTGTTCATGTTTACCCTGCAAATTCATTATGTCCGATATTGCTATATAATACAGCCTGAGTGTTTATTACGGTATTTTTGAAAAAAATTAAATAATGATTTTTTAGAGTGTGAAAATAGCCTGTGGTTTTAAAGAAACTTTTGTAAAAGTGGCGCCGAAGGTATGGTATAGGGATTTATATCGTCACAGTGGGGCTCAATTTGAATGCGGTCGGCATGATATAGGTTTCTATACCGTCCCCTTGGAACTCGGGTTGAATGCCGAAGGCATGCCATAACTTAGCCCAATGGCGTCAGTCGTGAGGTATAATTGCTCAACATTACATTCATGTCGCCGGAGGCGGCAAATGTAATAAGCATCGGGGTTTAGCCCGGAGGTAGGTAAAAATCCTCGATCGTCGAAGACGGCCAATATGTATACAAGTATGCCTCTTCGAGGACTACCTTATCACATTCGCTCCCTGTTTGATATAGTGGTCAACTTCTCCAGCTACTTTGGCAATTTTTAATTATTGATTTTCAATAATTATTCTTCGCACTTAATTTAGGTAAATACTGGTCGGTTTTATAAGATATAATGCCATGGTATCAGAAATAACTTGTTATAATTAAAACTATATATATAATTAAATATAGTAATTAATATAACTATGATCATCAATCAATGAAGCAAGAACAAGCACTAGAATTTCTCCGATCAAACAATGGAGTTCATAGAACACGTGATATCCTTAATGCTGGGATTGCACCTAAAACTCTTTATAGACTAAGGGACCGAGGTCAGGTTTACTCCCTTTCTCGTGGCCTCTATCGGATTAATGAAGAAGGCATGGATGCTCACTCTACTTACGTAGAACTTGCTCATAAGATCCCTAAAGCGGTTTTCTGCCTCATATCAGCTCTTCACTTTCATGAAATAGGTACTCAACTACCTTACGACCATTGGATATCACTACCTCAAGGAGTCAAAGAAGCTAAACTTGATGAATACGATATCCAGTATATTCACCCAAATAAAGAACTTTATCAATTGGGAATTGAAGAGCACGATATTTCAGGTGCTACTATCAAAGTTTACAGCCCTACTAAAACAGTGGTAGACTGTTTCAAACATCGAAATAAAGTCGGTATCGATGTTGCCTTGGAAGCCCTAAGAGAAGCTATACAACTGAAAAAAACATCACGTAAAGAACTTATTGAACTTGCCACTAAATGTCGTATGAGAAATATAATGATGCCCTATATCGAGTCGCTGTAATGAGTAAGGCCGCATCAGTTCAACAGCTTTTACGCAATCAAGCTAAGGCTCAGGGGATCAACCCAAACATCCTTCAGGTCCGTTATTCCTTAGAACGCTTTCTTTATCGACTTGGTTTAAGTGAGCATAAAAATCGAATCACTTTAAAAGGAGCTATGCTTTTTATCTTGTGGAGTGATAAATCTTTTCGACCAACCAAAGATGCTGATTTCCTGATCACAGGAGATATTTCTCCTAACAATATTCAACAAGTTATCATCGACATTTGTAGTACCAAAGTAGAGCAAGGTGATGCTATGGAATACGATGCTGAAAGTATCAAAATTATCCCCATTAAAGAAAGCCAAGAGTATCAAGGGCTTCGAGTAACTCTCAAGTCTAAACTTGGACATATACCTATACCTATGCAGCTTGATATGGGAACGGGCGACATCGTAACACCCCCTGCGACAGAAGCCGACTTCAAAGTCCTTATAGATACTCTTCCAGCTCCTAGACTTAAGGTATATAATCGTGAAACTGTAATAGCTGAGAAACTACAAGCTATGGTTTTATTGGACTTGGCGAATAGTAGAATGAAGGACTTCTACGATGTCTGGATCATCTGTACCCAATTTGGTTTTGATGAAGAGATACTTAAAGAGGCTATTGTATCTACTTTTAAGCGACGTGGCACAGACTATCCTTCTGAAGGCATTAGTTCACTCACTGAATACTTCTACGATGACCCTTCTATTAAAATTCGATGGAAAGCTTTTACTAAAAAGTTAAAGCTTGACCTTAGTTTAGAACAAGTATGTATTGATATCAAGGGGTACTTGGAGGCTATTCTTAAGTGACAAAGGCCGTACTATACCGTCCCCTTGGGACTCGGGTTGAATGCCGAAGGCATGCCATAACTTAGCCCAAGGGCGTCAGCCTTGGGTATAATTGAACAACATTACATTCATGTCGCCGGAGGCGGCAAATGTAATAAGCTCCGGGGTTCAGCCCGGAGTTATGAATAAAAAACCTTAAGGCCTTAAAGGACTGGGGATTTTGAGAGGGGGAGTCGATTTGGAATTGAGCATTTTTCTGATTTCACCGCAGAGCTTCAGGTAGTGATCACTGGGTAAGCCTTCGTAATCGATGAAATTACTTTTTCCCACTGGGGGATTATTGGTACATTTCATGATGGCAGTGGCTTCATCAACTTCATCAAACATGGCGACGTAAAGCATCTTGGCTCCGGCTTTTTTGTATTCTGATGCCTGAGTCCACATGAATTGACCTTTGAGGCGGGGGATGTGGTTAAGTTTGGCATCTTGACCTTTTGTTCGCATGAGGTTTTGCCAACTGAAGCCGGGGAAGATCACAGGGTAGTGCTCGAGATTTCTTTCAGCGCACCATTTGACATCGGGTTTAATGACCTGCTGAGCATGCTCTGTGGCTTGTTTAGGAGTCCTGTAACGACCGGGTGTCCATGGACTGATAATATCGGCTTTGGCCAAGACTTCGTGAAGGCGAGAGTTTTTTAAGGCATCTCGAGTTTCTTCTCTCCAAAAACTAGGGGTTCCGACTATGACTGTATTGCCACCATAAACCGGATCATTTTTTAGAAAATCAATGAGCTCTTCGGTTTCTTTTAGGGAGTATTTCCGGTCATTATCAAAGCCAATGCCCCAAACAGAAATGACCGGCTTGCCTTTGTGATGCAGGTAACTGGGGTCTTCAGTTATTTTCACTTTATCTTTTAGAGCCACCCAATCTGGAATTAAGTGTTTTTTGATATCGCCCGCTTTAAAGCCTGTAAGGTCATACATCATTGCCCAGGTTCTTCCGTGTTTATTGGCGGCACTTTGTACATGATGAGTTATTACGTTGCGTCTCTTGTACAAATCCGGACGTTTTAGGTTGACGCCAAAGCGTTGAAGAAAGACGCCGTTAATTTTATAATCTTTCATCCAGCCAAAATGGCGGTCGACAGTTTTGCCATTGTAAGAGCTAAATAAATAAGCTGTGGAACCATCGGCATGTTTAAAGGGAGTAGGGTACTTTTCATCTTTATCCATCTCGCTCATGTCAGGCCATAAATCGATGGTTATGGAGCCGGGCTTCAGCTCCTTGCCAGCTTTGTAATGTGTCCAGTCACTCCCTGAGCCATCACCTTTTGCGGTAAACCAACCCTGATAGCCACACATGATTTTTCCATGAAGACCTTGATTGTCAATCTTGCTGTTCTTAAAGCCTCGATACGGGCTCATACTTTTGCGGATAGCAAGCAATTCTTCAAGTTCAGATTTGAGCTTGTTTA
>NZ_ABCK01000029.1 GCF_000170755.1 Lentisphaera araneosa HTCC2155 | reverse complement strand
AGCACCTGAAGTCACTGCTCTGAAAGCAACAATTGCCTCTATAGGAACACCGGGAGCAGACTTAACAGCTGCCGAAGTAAAGGCAATAACTGATGCTGTTGATGCGGCAATTAAAGCGAACCCAACTCTTGCCGCAGCGCTCACTACTGCTGCGGTAACTGCGGCGCCCGCGCAAGCTGCCGCTATCACTACAGTTGCCGTCACTGCCGCCCCAACTCAAGCCGCTGCCATTACTACCGCTGCCGTAACTGCCGCTCCTCCTGCTGCTGCTGCAGATGTAACTGCTGCTGCCGTAACTGCCGCTCCTCCTGCTGCTGCTGCAGATGTAACTGCTGCTGCCGTAACTGCCGCTCCTCCTGCTGCTGCTGGAGATGTAACTGCAGCTGCCGTAAAGGCTGCTCCTACCCAAGCAGCTGCCATTACTACCGCTGCCGTCGAGGCCGCTCCCGCAAGCGAAAAAACAGCAATTGTTACAGCTGCTGTTGATGCTGCTCCTGCAAGCGAAAAAGCAGCAGTTCAAACCGCAGGTAATAATGCGACTCCAGCCCCTACACCTCCAGCACCCACAACACCCACAACACCTACGGATTCAACTGACGACCCGCCCACAAATGACGACAATAGCGCAACTGGAACTAGTACAAGTACTACAACAACACCTTAAGGTTTAAGAAAATGAAAAAGACATTATTAGCAATTACTGCATTATCCTTAGCCAGCACAGCATTTGCTTCAACAAAAGCTAAAGCTACAAAGAGAGTGAAAAAAACTGATATTGAAGTTGAAAACTTCAGTAAAAAAGCTGGAAATATTTATTATAGCCCCTACATCAAATCTGCTTTGGGTTATGATACAAACTCCAACCGTGCAACATCTGGCAACAAAGAGAACGGTGCCTTTGCAGAAGCATTGATTGGTACTGACTTCTTCATGCAGCCATTTACCGGTTTAACTTTAAACACAAACTTTGAAATAGGTTACAGAGAAGCTTTTGAAGACAACAGAACTAGTGGACTTATACTTGGCTCTGATAGTGGGATGGCAGAACTTGGCTTAGATTATGACCTCAATGACAAAACTACTTTCAGTTTAGTCAATGAAGCCTCCGTGCAAATCGACAACCTCGAAGATGCTCGTGACAATCAAGACTCAAATAGCCAGCAATTTTGGAATAATAATTTATTCTTCCAAGTCCAACGTGAAATCACTGAAGACACCGGAATCACTGCAAAAGCTGGTCTAGAAACTAAGAGAGACCTCAAGGATGAGTCCTTAGGGCAAGAGTATGACACCACTTATTTAGGCGTCACTTTGGATCATCAACTCAATGGCAAAACAGTAATTAGTCCATTCTTAAATTATTCTGACAAAGAATGGAAAGCCGGCGAATCAAATGATGCAGAGACTACCGAATTTGGTCTTCAAGCTACCTACATGCTTTCTGATCAAATCAATGTTTCTGGTTTTGTCTCCTATTTTGACATGGAATTTGAAGATGATGTGGCAAAAGCTGGTGCAGATGATGAAGAAGATGGACTCAATTATGGCTTAACTTTGAATCACACTGTGACAGAAAAACTATATCATAGTATTTCACTGAAAAAAGACACTCGTGCTAGCTCCATTGGCAACGCCAATGCTTCTGATGAAATTTCTGCTAATTATAATCTTTACTATACTATTAATCAAGACCTAAAAGTTAATACAGGTGTGCGTTGGTTTAATGGTGAAGACCAAACAGCAAGCGGTGTTAAAGGTGAAGATTACGATATTTACAGTTATACATTGGGTTCCACATACAACTTAACTGCAAAACAGTCTATAGATTTATCTTATAATTATGAAGATAAGCAATCTAACCTTGACACAGAATACGATCGTCATTTCATCCAATTAGGCTATACATATAAGTTTTAACTTGTTAATGTAGTTTACTGAAATCCCAATATTGCTATATTGGGATTTTTTAACTTTTATTTAAAAAGCATTCATGTTTAAAAAAATATTTCCCTTACTTGTCTTATTGACAAGCAGCCTTTTTTCTGAAGAGAAAGATCTTATTAGTTACGGCGATTTAGTACACGTCAGTATGAAAGAAGATCAAGAGATTGTCTATGAAGGTGAAGTTAGTACAAATGGCTTCATCACCCTACCCTACTTAGGTGCTATCAAAATATCCGATATAAATGAAGAAGAAGCAGAAAATGTTTTAAAGACTGCCTTAGAAAAGGATTTATATCAGAAGGCTACCGTCAGCGTCGTCGTGGTTAAAAAAGCGATTGGTCACATATATATTTATGGAGCTGTAGAAGAACCTGGCAAAGTAGAAATTCCCGTAAAAGGTACCATAAGTTTGGCCCAAGCTATCTCTGAAGTGAGTGGTTTCTCAAAATGGGCTGACCCCAAGAAGGCCTACATAATTATTAATAGCGACAAGAATAAATTAATCACCAAAGCCGTTAATTTTGAAGCTATCTACAATGATTTAGCTGGCTCAGCTAATATAAGTTTACGCAAGGATGATATGATTATCATCCCTTCTCTTGCTGATGGCGCTGTCACTCCAGGATCCATCGAAGTGATTGTGGAAGGTAAGGTTGAGGAACCGGGAGTTGTCTTGTTTGAGCCAGGTGAAAGGCCTACACTCGTAAGAGCGATCATCAAAGCTGGCAACTTCAATAAATTCGCGGATAAAAGCGATGTTCGCTTAGTGAGAAGAAGTGCAGGCAAAACAGAAATTATTCAAGTAGACGTGAAAGAAATGCTTGAGAAAGGCCAGATTCACAAAGACATAAAATTACAATCAGGTGACTTAATCATTATTGATGAATCCTGGCTATAAATAAAGATTTTTAAATGAAACAAAACCATTCAGATGAAATCGAAAAAGAAATCGATTTACTCAGTTATTTTCTCGTTGTTTTACGTTATTGGTGGATTATTGCCCCAATTACAGCCTTAGGTGGCGTCGCTGCCTACTTTTTGGCACAAGCCCTCCCTCCTAAGTTTGAAGCTGATTGCCGTTTTGAAATTATTCAAAATAAAGTCAGTCAACTTAGTGAAGATGTAGATGACAAAGCATTAAATGCAGTCAAATCCAGGAAATATTCTCTCTTAGATAGGCATATAGTTTTGCTGAAAAGTGAAAAACTCAACAAATCTGTTGAGAAAGTAATTTTAAATAATTTTCCAGACTTAAGAGAATTAAAGCTTTTAAAAAAGAAAATTTTTGAAGTTGAAATTACTCCTGTTAAAGGTGCTGCTCAATCGATGCTTGATATATCTATTGTATCGCCGGATGTCAGTGCTTCAAAAGAATACCTATTAAAACTCTTAGGTGAATATGCCAAAATGCGTGTTGAAGAAAATAGATTAACTACTGAGACGACGCGCCTTGCCCTCGAAAATGAGGAAAAATCTATTGATACAAAAATCAAGAAACAATCGGATTTCATTTTAGATTATAAAATTGACAATAATTATGTTTTTATGTCAACAAAAAATGAATTTGATAAAGAATATATTTCTGAATTATTTAGCAAATCGAATCAAAAAAAATTACAACTAGGGGTTCTTGAAGCTAATATCGATGAACTTGAACTCTCCAACATGGAAGATAGCAAATTTTCATCAGTTATTGATGCCCTCATGTCTATACAAGGGGATCAAAAATCAGAGTTTGTCTTCAAAGACGTAAGTGAATGGAAATCGAGGCAAGTCATTTTGGGTAGCTACATTGCTGAATACGATATTCTTTTAGAAAAATTCAAACCAGGTCATCCAAATATGGAAGAGCTGCAGAAAAAAATTGATATTATTACAAAGGAAATACAAGCCTACCGAAAAAATATTGTTCGCTTGATCAAAAGCAGGGTTGAAACACTGAAAGTAGAATACAAGTCCTACATTGCTCGCGCAATCGAACTTGAAAAAACTTTTGCCAATAGTGGCGTGCTTATAAATGAAATTGAAAGTCTTGAAGGGCGTTTAGATCAATTAAATGAACTCAAATCCAATATTCGTTCCAAACTCATTTTACTTAATGAGAATGTCGATGACAAATACATAACGCGAATCATTCGTGAACCTTTTGCTGAAGAAAACCCCGTTTTCCCCTCGATACCAAAATTCACTTTAGCTGGGGCCTTACTCTTTAATTTGGCCTCATCATTTCTTGTTATCATTCTTTTTTATGGTAAATCTAAGCGCTATAATTTTGCTAAAGTCATCAATGATTACCAGGCACCAATTCTTAGCGTGATTCCTAAGTTTGCTAGTTCTCTAGCCAAAAAGAATCCACAATTCCTCAATGAACTTCCCAAGAACTCTGTCTTAGCAGAATCTTATCGTTCTTTGCGCCTCAATATTGAGCAAAAATCCAGCGGTAAACTCATTATGTTCACTTCATTTGGCCCCGCGGAAGGGAAGACCACCACTTCCTTGAATACAGCACTCTGTTGTGCATGGACTGACAAAAAGATCCTCTTGATTGATGCTGACTTTCGTCGTTCTACTTTGAGGAAAAGTTTTCCTGAGATGCCCCACAAGGGCCTGCTAGATTTCTTGAAAAGTGACGATCATGACATAGAAGATTATATTATAAGTAAAGCTTCAGGAAAGATGGATTATTTACCTGCTGGAAATAATGATGAATATGTGACTGAACTTTTAGACGGCAAAAAAATGGAAACTCTATTGACTCATTTGAGAAATACTTATGATTTAGTTATCTTTGATACGGCGCCAGCCGTTAGAGTTGTCGACACTGTACATCTAGCTGAAAAAACAGATGGCACAATCATTGTTGCACGTATGGGTAGAACTTATCCGAAAGATGTGGAGGCCACGCTCAATCGTCTTCCTAAGGATAAAGTTGTTGGGATAGTGATGAACGACTTTAAACAGTCCGATTTAAAGTTTACTTCGCAATCAGAAAACAATGCCTACGGAAGTAATGCTTACGCCTATTCGTACAACTCTTACTCGACTTACAAAGATTCCTATTAAAACTAGACTTGAATATATTTGTACTGATCCTTTGTGCCAGCCTTCTGCATTTTTTTGCAGGGGGCTTAGTACCTGAAGCCCTTTATAGCGCCTGCTTAATCCTTAATTTAACTGCCTGCTTAGAATTGTACAAACAAATTAAAGCAGGGAGAATATATGATCCCATAATTATCTTGGGCACTTTGCTTCTTTATCTTTTGGCTCAAGCTTTTTTTATAGCTGATTTTAACTTAATTAGCTCAGCTGAAACTAGGCTCGCAAGAGAATCTGTTCATTATTTAATTGATCAACTGCAGCCTCTTGGCCTCATTGAGGCACAGAAAATGCAAACTTACCTCGGTCAATCTTATTGGCTTGGAATACATACTTATTTAATTTGGCTCATGCTTCCAGCTAGTTTGTTTTTGACTGCAAGTTTGACGCACAAAGATAAAATCATTTTAGTCTACAGCTTAATTTGTCTGGCTTCATTTAATATTATTGCCGTTTATTTATCCACCAACTTTGTGAACTTTGGTGGAAAAGTGTGGGGCATTTTTGATATAGGCATCAAAAAACCTCTTGGGGTTTTTGGTTTATCTAATCACTATGGTGTCTACCTATGTTTCTTTTTACCTTTCATTACTATTCAAATAATTAATTTTATTCAAAAGAAAAAGCTTTCCTTAATCATCGCACATTGTGCTCTGCTAATTTTTTTCATCTATGGAACCTTAATTTCTGGCTCTAGGGGTGCTTTTTTAATTTGTGCTATTGCTTTTACTGCTTCTTTACTATTGTACAAAAATAAGAAGTTTAATACAAAATCCATTAAGTACACTTTAGTAAGCTTTTTCATCATTCTTTTTGCAGCCCTGACACCCTCGGCCATAGACCGTGAACTCAACAAAAGAGGCATTGAATCAGAGACTCGACTCAAACTCTACATGAAGGCGCCGGAAATCCTTTTAGATTATCCTCAAGGCCTTGGCCCCGGTGCTTATTATCATACTGCAGCCTCTTACATTACAAAAGAGCATCATAGCAATAGGATGGCAAATCATTCAGAAAACACATATCTTCAAATCATCTTAGAATATGGCATAGGCTTCTCAATCATTTTAGTCATATTAGTCTTGTTCCTAACAAAAGTCGCTGTTCGTAATTATAACAATACAAGTTCTTCTAGTCGAATTAAAACAGCATCATTAGTTGCCGTCATATGCTTTCTTATCCACGGCTTATATGATAACCCTATAGAAGTCCCGGTTTACAGCTATACAATTGTGATATTTTTTGGGCTATTATTATGCAAGGCACCAAAATACCAGATAGGCATTGATAATCCTAATAAAAAATATTTCTCATTAACAGCCTATATATTACCGGTTCTTGCTATTTTTAGTACACTTGATTTCTACAAAATGTTCGATAATTCATATCGCTTTAAACATATGTACAGCTACCATAAAAAAGCTAATCTAAACGAGCTAATCCTTAATTTGCAATACCAAGCTCATTCATGGCATAATTGGTATTTTCTTTCAAAGTCTTTGCGTCAATTTAATCGTAAAGAAACTAACTTACTTGTTGAATATTGTCTCAAACAAGCGGCTTTTAATCATCCCAATCAATCTGATCTTTGGTTAAGACTTGCCTGGGCAAGAAAACAAAACAATGACTTAGAGCCTGCATCTAAATCCTACAGAAGGTACTTTCTCTTAACCAGACAAAATCAGCGCAAGAAGATAAAAAAAGAAGCGCTAAATTTTATCTCGGAAGAAGAATATGAAAGGCTTCTTCATATGGAATTACCTATGCAAGAACGCACGCGCGAATATATTCGCCGCATTTAAGTTCCTAAGCTAAGAAGTTCTGATCATTGAGCTTTCATTGCAAATGTAAGCTATGGGGATAATATTTAGTCATAATTAAAATTTCTAGGAAAAATCCATGGCCGTAAATTACATGACCAGTATTGGCGACCCCAAACAGCTCGAGGCCCTTTTGAAAGAGAGTGGTGCCTTAGCAGGAAAATCAGAAAAACGCATTGTCTTTGCTGGTCGTTCGAATGCGGGAAAAAGCTCCCTGCTCAATTGCCTTACACGAAGTAAAATTGCCCAAATTTCACGTGAGCCGGGTAAGACTCGAAAAGTCAACCTTTTTCACTGCAGCTTCTTAAAAAAGGTCCTTGCCGATTTACCTGGTTATGGTTTTGCCAAACGTACAAAAAAAGAAAGAAGACTATGGGAAGAACTGATCACCAGTTATTTGGATGCCGACAGAGATAATATCGAGCGCATCATTCTCGTCACGGATTGTCGCCATGGACCGGCTGATTCCGACCTCGATGCCATGCAATTTTTTAAAGATCACGGTTTTCAAGTCACAGTCGTTTTGTCAAAATCTGATAAACTCAACCAAAAAGCCACTTCAAAGCGCCGTAAAGAAATCAAAGAGCTCCTGCAGGACTCAAAGCCCGAAAAAACTTTTTGGATTTCGAGCCTCAAAGGTACTGGCGTACGGGAATTAAGTCGAGATATTGTTAATGACGCAACAAGAACTGATTAATTACTTAGAAAGCCACTCTAGAAAGGAGCGTCTAGGCGCATTACGTGAGTCAATCTTGACTTATTTGAGCTTACTCATTCCTTTTCTAACGGCTTTCATCATTAGTGATCACTTCTTAAAATTCAGCCCCTCATTGCGCTGGGTTTTCTTTCTGCTCTTTTTTATTTATTCTTGCCTATTTTTAGTGCAAAGTATAAAGAACTCTCAAGTTAAGCTTAACCTTCTTTACGTCGCTCGAAAAATTGAAAAAGCTCGTCCTGAACTCAAATCTTGCTTGAGTCATTGCCTAAGTATTCAGCAGGACACAATAATCTCTCATTTAGAGCCCGCACATCTCCAACTGCCCCCTAAGAAAAAAAATCTATCTCCTCTCCTATTTTCAATCCTAGCTTTAATTGCCTACACCCTCCTCAGCCCCTATCCGAGCCAGCTTAGTCTTCAACGCATCTTCCAACCTTGGAATGAGCTTGCCTCACCTTCAAAAACGCGTATACAGACAATTTCTCCTGCTCCCTCAAGCATCACTTATCAGTCCAAAAATTGGCTTTTAAAAATCAATATAGCAGGACTGACCCCACAGCAAGGTCACATTAAATACAGTTTTGATCCATTGATACCAGAAAATGAATGGCAAACGGCTGCCCTCCTCCAAGATTCACAAAAAGAATTCATTACTGAATTGCCCGCGGTTCAAAGTAAGTTTTATCTCAAAGCTTTTTTAGGTGATGCCGAGAGCTCGGTTTTTTACATCGATGTCAAACTGCCCCCCACAGTACAAGAACTAGAATACTTTATTCACCCACCTGAATACTTAATGAAAAAGCCTTACAAAGCTGTCGGCCCAGATGTCAGCCTCCCAAAAGGCTCCTTGCTTGATGTAAATGTGAATTTTGACCGCGGGCTCATTAGTAGTCAGCTCAAACTCAAGTCAAGAAGCATTCCCCTCGTCCTCCGGAATCGAACCGCTTTCATCAAAGACCTCAAAGTCACAGAAAACTCGACTTTCACTTTAATCAGCAAAGAATCAGAACTCGCTCCCTACGTCGAAAGCTCAAATTATAAAATCACCGCTCTTGATGATCTGGCTCCAAAAATTAGCTTCCCTAATTTTCAAAAAGAAAATCAAATCACCGAAAACCAACAGAATTTTCCTATCGCTATCAAAGTCACCGATGATTGGGGACTCAAGTCATTAAATTTAAAAATCAAAGAGCGCTTCCAAAATGAGTTCATTGGTAAAAATTATTATGATGGCTTTGACCGTAGCACAAAAGTAGAACTGGAAAGCCACATCCCCCTCCGCCAATTATTCCCAGAATTAAGAGCTCCTGAGAGCTATCAGTTTTATTTCGAAGCGCACGATATAAAAGGTCAAAAGTCACAAAGTCCCGTTTTCACTATCAATATTCAAGCTGCACCACCAGAAGAGGCTAAACCGAGCTCAGAAAGCTCGCCAGAGAAGCAGCCAGAAAATAAACCGGGAGATCAACCCGGGGATAAGCCCGAGGAGCAACCTGGAGATCAACCCGGGGACAAGCCCGGGGACAAGCCTGGAGACAAGCCGGGGGAGCAGCTCGGAGACAAGCCTGGAGACAAGCCCGAGGAGCAACCTGGAGATCAACCCGGTGATCAACCCGGTGATAAACCAGGAGACAAACCTGGAGACAAGCCGGGGGAGCAGCTCGGAGACAAGCCTGGAGACAAGCCTGGAGACAAGCCTGGAGACAAGCCCGAGGAGCAACCTGGAGATCAACCCGGTGATAAGCCCGGAGATCAACCTGGAGATAAGCCTGGGGACAAGCCTGAAGATCAACCTAAAGATAAGCCGGGGGAGCAACCTGGGGACAAGCCTGGAGATCAACCTAGAGATAAGCCTGGAGACAAACCCGGTGACAAACCCGGTGACAAACCCGGTGACAAGCCTGGTGACAAGCCTGGAGATCAGCCTGGAGACAAACCTGGAGATCAACCCGGGGACAAGCCTGGAGATCAACCCGGGGACAAGCCTGGAGATCAACCCGGGGACAAGCCCGGTGATAAGCCCGGAGATCAACCCGGGGACAAGCCTGGAGATCAACCCGGGGACAAGCCTGGTGACAAGCCTGGAGATCAACCCGGTGATAAGCCCGGTGATAAGCCCGGAGATCAACCCGGTGATAAGCCCGGAGATCAACCCGGTGATAAGCCCGGAGATCAACCCGGTGATAAGCCCGGAGATCAACCCGGTGATAAGCCCGGGGACAAGCCTGGAGATCAGCCAGGTCAGCCAGGGGATCAACCTGGTCAAGGCGGTGAGGGAAGTATTGACCAAGGTCCTGGCCAAGAGCCCACTAAAGTCGACCCACAAGACAGAAAGAATGCAAATACGGATAATGCCAAGAAATCCGATTCCGACTTACAATCCATTGGCGAAAAAGGTCAAAATGAGAGCCTCAATACCGATGACAAAGCCGCGCAGAAGAAAACAAATTCTTCGACTCCAAGCTTAGACAGCCCCATTGAAAAGCAAGAAGTGGATATCAAAGGTAGCGAAGAAAAACTCGAACAGCGCCAACAAGAAATTGATAGCGATGAACAAAGTATCAGTCCCGAAAATCAAAAAATCATCGATAACTATCGCAAAGCTCTGCAAAAATATCAAAAATCACAGAAGAAATAGCTCATTTTTTTGATTTTTATTACTTGAAAGCTCAAACTTTCCGCCTATTATCTACCCACCTAATCGGGCGATTAGCTCAGTTGGCTAGAGCGCTTCGTTGACATCGAAGAGGTCGCTGGTTCGAGTCCAGTATTGCCCACTTATAGTCAAGCACTTATGAATATCTCATGTGCTTGGCTATTTTTTTGCTTATGCTTGACAATATCTGTTCACCGTAGAAACTACGATACAAACTACGATATTTTACGATACTGAATCAAAATAAGGCACTTTAGCCGTTAATAACGGTATGTATTACTGATAAAATTTGAGTTTACCCTCATCTAATATTAGATTCATGGAGTAAAAAAGGGGGATAAATGAAAAAAATCATTATAATCATGTTCATTTTGTTGGTGTCATGTAGTGAACCAAACTTAGATGAACTTAAACTTGATTACTCCAGTGAAAAAGCGAGGCAAGCTTGTCTTATTGATATACAGGGAAAGCTCAGTGAGGAGCAGTGGCAAAAGTTGCAGATGGCAATAGGCAACACAAAGACCAAGGCGCTGAGGGAGGGGATACACATGAATAAAAATTACTCGAGTGAGGCATGGGGTAAGAGAGTGGAAGAAGTAACTAGAGAAGCACTACATGGTAAAAGTGTAAAAGAACTTATTAATGAATAATCGAATTAAGTATTTAGCTCATCCAAAGATATCTTATGTATTCTAGTGTCACCCGAACCAGTAACTCTGACTCCTATCTCCTTTGCTTCACTTCCTTTAGCCTTACCAAAAAGTTTCGTGACTCCATTTACTTCAATTTTTATAACTGTATCTCCTTCAGTCCTCATTCTATGGCAGTAAATCTTTTTACTTAACTTGAGTTCAGAATCATTATACAGGTAAGCTTTTATAGATTCTTTTTTTCTTGGTTCAGCTGAAGCACTATATAAAGCACGTTGATCATAGAAACTAATGACAACTTCACTTATATCTTGGTTTTCATTTGAGTGTGTTTGTTCGACATCCTCTAAAACTTTATAACCTTTAGGATGTTGTCGTTCTTTTCTAATTATAGTAAAACCTTGTTTCTTCCAAAATTCTTCTGAAGAACTGGGTGCACATTCAACCCATAGAAAAGGGGTGTCATTGCGTCTCGCTTCATCACATGCAAATTTGACCAATTTACTGCCCACACCATAACTTCTAGAACTATTGCTTCTATAATCATTATGTACCTGTAAGACTCCATTATCTATCAGGCCACCAGTCATAAAACCAATGATTTTACTAGTCACGCTTTCAATCGCTATAAGCATATCTGCATTTTGAGCTTGTCTTTTTATAACTTCCCAATTACACAAAAAATTCTCTCTTATCCCTTTGCGATCATGGTCAACTAACCACCCATGAATTTCATTTAAATCACTTTCCTCAGCTTTTCTTATCTCTATTTGCATATTTAAATCTCCAATTAACCGTTATCAATAATAATATTAAGTATAAGACCGATGGTTATTATTACTCTGTTAATATTAATATTTAAGCAACTCAAAAAGCTGATATATAATACTAACTGATAACTGGCGTGTGAATAGTCCTTAACTCTCTTCGTGAGCCTTGTGCGGGTCGATGATCATTATAAAAGTTGACCAGCTCCAAAATAGCTTGGTCATAAGTTGAAGCATGGAAGAGTGTTTTCGTTTCCTGTAAACTTTGAATCACTTCAGAGTGTAGCTTGCAAGTTACTTTGGGTTTACGTTGTGAGTCAATCATTTTGTTAAGTCCCTTGTGTTTGGATTAGTAAAATTAGTCTATGTGTGGGTATTATTGGCTTTCCCCTTTGTAGTGAAATGTTTTCAAATCAAAAAAAAGCACCAACACTTTTTCTGAGAACAAAAAACCCCATTCTCAAAGTTGGCTAATAACTTAAAGACTGGGGCAAAACTAAGGAGGGTTTTTCTTTGTTTTAAAATGTGAGCGTGTCTAGCATAGGGGTCTTGATGCCTGCTGACTTAACGGCTTTCAAGAATTTATCTCTTGCAACAATATAAGCCTTCTGAGCATCACTTTGATTGTCGTAATGACTACATACTTGCTGAACCTGTGAAAGAGCCATATTTAGGCTTCTCTGTTCATTCTGATAGGCTTTCTGTTCTGCAATTTGCTTCTCATTTTCATCGTGTTGTTTCTTGCGCTCCGCTTCTAGTTTGGCGGTGGCCTCTTCTCTCTCAATTTGTACCATGGTTTGATAAAGCTCTTGAGTTTGTTTCTGTTCGATTCTCTTTTCAGCTTTCTCTTTCAAAATCTGCTTTGCTTTGCTAAGAATTTTAGCCATCTAAATTACCTCTGAATTATTATTTACTGTCTTTATATACTATATCATAATAGCTTGTTTTTTTTAGTTAAAATAAAAAGTGAGTGCCCTCTTTACTTTATTAATTCTTTATTTATTAACTCTTTACTTAAGGGGGGCAATACTACCCCCTAGCTTTTACATTAAATACCCCCTAGCTTTTACATTAAATACCCCCTAGCTTTACAAAATTTTTCCCCTAGCTTCTCAGATAATATGTAATTTTTCCTCTGTTGGTAATGAAGCCTCTAGCTCTAAAGTTTTTTTGTGAACCGTATCAAAGTTTTCACGCAATTTTTTAGTATCGGAAACATCCCAATACCTATACTCGAGATAGTTACAAATTATCGAATCAATAACTCTTGATAGATTATCTGAACTAACACCATCCACATTTACCAGCTCAGAAATCTCTTTTGCGTGCTTGGGGTCATCTTCATCTATAAGTTCTTTTTTGGCTACTTGTGTTTTTACAAAAAGCATATATTTCTTAGCAAAATCATAAGAAAGCTGACCAATTTTTGATGATGGTTCTGTATCTTCTTTCTCAAACCTACAGACCTTTAATATATATTTAGTACGACCAGTTTTAGCATTTTTTATTCTTTCTAAAATTCCTTTTTTCTCAATAGCCTTTAACCACAGCTTAGCGGTTCGAGGATTGATTTTAAGGTCTTTTGCTATCCTGTCATAGGCGAAGTCCCAAGAGCTAGGTTTTGATGCTATATAGACGCATAGCCGAAACTCTTGAGAGGTTAAATCCATTGTGTCCAACTCCACTGGATAAATGGAATAACCTTTTTCTTTCAGTAAAATATCTTTGTTTACTACTCTAGTGATTTTCATTATATTAGCCCTAATGATTGCCCCCTAAGGGGGCGTATAGTTTTATAGAATAATTGTGACGATTGCGAACATGAAAACAGCACCCGCAATAAATGCCGTTATTAGGTTTTGAAAGTTAAAATTCCTCATGCGCATGAATCCGCCCTCACAATGTCATTAAGCGTCTCTTTTCTTTTTTGATAGCTTAGACCTTGCTTCATGAGGCACGCGTTAAAATTCATCAGCTTGTAGACTTCTTCTAATTGCTCACTTGTCGCTTGGTCTCTTATATTCTTTTCATGATAGCCAAAAACAATCTTGTTTATCATTTTAGCCTCATTTGAATAATGGTATGGCTTAGGGGACTCCTTCACTTCTTCAATGGCTTCACATTGAACCTTATTCGCTCGTGCAGATAATTGCCTGTCGATGTTCCAACCCTTTAAAGCGTCCTTTCCTTCCGTGTATGAAAGAATTACTTTTAATTTAAACCTGGGATCTAGCCACATTGCAAAGTCCATGGCGATTATCTCATGGGCATAAGTGCCGGAATTGTGTCGACCTTTTTTTGTAGAAAGAACTTTTAAATGGGGCAAATCTACCCCATTTAAAAAATCCTCTGTAATTGTAAGAAGCTCTTTTGTTGATTGATTTTTTAGCCATTGCTTTAAACTTTTTCTTGGAAAGTATCTAGCCATGTCAGTAAGGCAAAATCTACCTTTTTCATCTACTCTTATTTGATGATGAATTTCATTATGCTGAATATTTAATTCAAAAGTTTTTTTGAGTTTCATTCTACGCCACCCCCATCAATTCATTAACTGAATCTTGGAAGACGCGAATACTGCCACCAATCATAATGGATTTTAAGCGACCGTCTTTAATCATACGGCGAACAGTTATTTCAGATACGCTTAGCTCTCGCGCCACTTCTTTAACTCGACACAATGACGCGCCTTGAGGCTTGCCAGCTCCAAAGGACTGAATGTCATCCAGTGTTAGCTGAGGATTGAACGCGACTAATAGGCAATAAGCAGCTTCTGCAATATTTTTAGGATAAGGATTATTATCAATCATTTTATAACTCTCGTTAATTAATTTCTCATTTTGACATCAGTGTCGAGAATTAACTTTCGGGAGTAATTACTCCTAGATTTGAGAGTAATGATTACATTTCCTTACTTAAATCCATTGCTGAGCATGAAAAAAAATGATCAATTTTATTCAATATCATTTGCGGTTTACGTCCTCCTTTACTCTTCGATATCTTTCTCTATATTATCCATAGAGAGGAGTTTTTTAGCCACTCCCACCTTACCTTTATCTAAAATTTCAAACACAAATTTTTCACCTTTCCTCATATCACCTCTCGCGTCTTCCACCTTAATAGTTTCTAAGATTGCTTTTCTTAAACGACTCACCTCGTTTTTAAACGTGTTGTTTCGTTGCCTTGAACCAGCCTTCATAAGGAGATAGCCATCTTGTTGTATTTTTGTGCCTTGATATCTCCTAACAAACCGCGCCAATGCGGAAGGCACTTTATCAACATATAGTTTTTCACGATCAATATTTATTCCTTCACCACGACTCTTCACATACACTTTTAAATCAAACATAAAGTTGCCATCAGTATCATATTTTAGTGTGCTTTTATACTTCTCAGTTAACAGAATTATATCTTCCCAACTCTCTGCCACTAAAGGTGGCTTCTGAGCTATACCAAGAACTTTTTTATAACTCTCATCACCAAAATGATTAACCTCCTCCAATAAGTCATAATAGGCTGATTTAAAAGCTGACTGTTCAAACGCATAAAAGTAAATCTGAAAATATGCGAGACAATAAAGAAGCGCATCTTGGTCACCAATTGATATAGTTTTCTTTATTTCTTCCTTTATTTCATTAGCAATTAATTCACGCGCTAAATCCTTTAAACCTTGAAATCCACCTCCATTATTCAAAATTTTCTTAGCATCTGTTATAGCATCGAAGTAACCAAATTGATTACACTCCATATCTCTAATTTCTTCATCCTTTAGGTCTTCATCAAAGCGAAAGAATTTTTTATCATACTCATGGTATATCATATGCTTTAGAGAGGTGTATCCTTCATAAGCTATTAACTCCTCCCAGTATTCTTTTGTATATTGTTCAGCTATTGGATTAGCGCTTGGTTTTAATCCGTTGGGTAAACCTAAATTGAGAAAATCATAAATAGGACTATTCGGATGAATCGAACCCATGAATTCTCTTTGGTCATCACTTAGCTGAATCCCGCCAATTTCTTTGGGTACTCCCACAAGATCATCAAAATATAAATCATCGCCTAAATCTAACGGTTCTCCACCTATCGAACTATCATCCATTTTTCAAAATCTCCTTTCTCACTTTCTGAAAGTTTTTAGCCGTCATAGTCGACACCATTTTCAAAATCTCATCGCGAGTCAATTTCTTTTTATCTTTCAATTCCAGCTGAGTAAAATCTGTAAATTCTTCAATACTTTTTTGCGCCTTTTCCTTTAGTTGCTCGGTCTTGTGCATCATGTAGGCTTCTGTCATCTTTGGCGTAAGGTGTCCAGTCATCAACTGCAATTCTTGAATAGACGTCCCCTGTATCCCATGGAGATAACAAAAAGTATGCCTTAGAGAGTGAATATCTTTATTAGATACCGCAACCGTTCGACCTGTTACCTCTTTAGTATTTTTGATTTTTAACTTATCCAACATCTGACGAAATCTGTAGCTTATCCCGTCACTATTATTTTGATACATATCAGCCAGCTCAGGCACTACAAAGCCACTCCCGCCAGTAATGGCATGGCGTTCATTTAAAAAAGTCATTAAAGGCGCTGAAATTGGAATAGAAACGAACACTTCTGTTTTAGAGTTTTCTAAAGAAATTCGATTCTTATCTAGGTCAACACTTGGCCAGTCCAGCATGCAAATATCACCGCGTCTAAGTCCAGTATTCAGACCTACAATAAATAAAGTTCGCAGAATCAAAATATCTAATTTTGGATTGCTTGAGTATTTCCAGCTTTTGCCCTTAACAAGAAAATCATTAATCTTTGTTAGTTCACTAATTTCAAAAACATCTCGTTTCTTTTTCTTACCATCAACTTTGGGGATGCCGTCAAAGGGATTTATTAACAAGTTAGCTCTATCATGTAGAAGAGTAAAAACTTGTTTTATATGGGTCATATACTCGTTAATTGTAGATGGTGAAAGTTCTTTAATTTCTGAAGTGTATGACCCTTTTTTTGAAATAATTCTTTTGTTAAACTTTCCCGAATCTTTCAACAATCCTACATATTCTTGCGCATGAGATTTACTGACTTGGCGCAAATCTTCGACCTCTTTACTTTCCAAGAAATCTTTAAAGTCATTCCAACAACTTTCTTTTTGTTTCCATTTAGTTGGGGATGGTTCGCGCTTCATGAGTGCTGGCGCTTCTTTTTTAAAAATATCCCAGACTTTATCTAATACTATTGAATCGCCTTTAACGTCGCGAGTCACCTTCTCAGTAAAACTTTTTATTGCTTTAGTTTGAATATAACGATCTATTTTCTTTGAGCCCTTATTAAACTCTGATTTCAAAACTTCTTTTTTATTCTTTGCAAATTCTTCAGCGTCGTTCTTATCTACACATCCAGTACTCCCGCCATACCTTTTGCCATTATACATAAATGAATACTGCCAGTACTTAGTCAACTTCCCGTTCGACTGTCTGAGCCTTCTGATATTCTTGCCTGTGGTAACTTCTCTTCCTGTTTTCATAGCGTGAACCCTCATGAGCATGATTGATAAAATTTGATCAAATCAAACTACCCTCCACCGAAAAATTTACGATACAAACTACGATATTTTTTGTATTTTGTGCTCAAGAACTTTTCGTTGACATCGAAGAGGTCGCTGGTTCGAGTCCAGTATTGCCCACTCAAAATAAGCACTTACAGCAATGTAAGTGCTTTTTTGTTTCACTTGTCTGCAATCAGGTACACAAGGGCATATTAAGATAACAGTTTTACATGTACGCCATTTATTACGCCATTTATTACGCCATTTCCTACATCTAATATATCAAGGTCCACCCATTTTTTAAGTTACTTTATAAAATTTATACATTCATAGAACACAAACAAACAAAAAGCCCTCACATTACTGTAAGGGCGATAGCTATCCTTAATAAAGGAGTTTTAACTTGTCCTTAAGTAATCATTTAATGATTTTTCGCTAATCCTTATTGATCTACGAACCTTTTTAACTTTCAGTTTATTCGCCTGAATCAATCGTGAAACAGTCTGCCTACTAACAGACAACCTTAATTGAACGTCTTTAACTTTCAGCCAATTATCACTCTCATCATTCGTTCTATCCATAATTAGAGTATTTTCCAATGTCGACATCACACCTGTAAACTCTTTAAGCGTAATATTACCTGTAGCAATCCCTGCTTGTAAATGATGACGCAAGTATTTAAGCGTCTCTGAAGTATATGAAAATTCCATTCTACCCGCCTCAACTAACCACTCTATTATCTAAAAAAGGACTATTGTATACACCATTAGAATCAGAGTATATATGCAGTTCAGAATGGTTATACGATACATTCCCAAATCCGTCTACTTCATAGCAATCATGTTCTTCGTAATTAGTTTCTTGACTGGTGTACATCAACGAACAGTCAAGATCAGGAAACCATACCCCAAGCAAACTTAAAAACACTAATGCTGACCCATTTGTCGTATAAAAACGGATTGAACAACCACCATCAAAATTTTCCCACTCTAGTTTCATTCCATGCTCATCATCTATATCATGAACCTCAATACCACTTCTTGAGCCAAAAACATTAGTAGCATTACATATTTCGTCAGAATAAAAACTCTTGTTATGAATGGGAAAATCGTTATATTTCAACAGATCTTGTAGCTCAAATATTTGTTCATCATTACCCATGAAAGTCAACGTATTCTTATAGAAAGTACCCATAACTACACCTCCCCTGTAAACTCTAAATCATCTGCTTTTTCCATTAACATTTTATAAACCGTTTTTCGTTTATCACTTATGCTCTGACAGTTTTCTTTTTGATCTAACTCATCTAGCGTCATATCCAAAAGCACCTCTTGCTCATTTGCTGCAAACTTATTTCTCACGTAAGCATTCTGAAAAGGACATTTACTGAAAAGTACACCACTTAAAAGTTTCAGCCTTTCAACTTTCTCTAACTCTAAAAAGCCCTCTTCTTGTATAAACCGATGTTTAAAATAACATTTGTCATATTCCTCACTATCAACATCAATCGGGACAGATGGACTAAAAAACATTGAATCAATTTCTAATAACTTCTTTAGATCTAGGTTTGTCAATTCAGATTTTTCTTTGGGAACCTTTTTGAAAAACTCAGCATTTTCAATAAAAGTTAAGATCCGCGCTTTATGATCTCCCTCATATTTAGTCACTGACACAAAATCATTTTCGTATTGATTGATAAGATAAAAATCAACTTCTGGAAATTCCTTTTTAAGTTCCACTAAATTAAAGGGAAAAATCGCCGTGCATCTTCCCCACCAAGACAATGACACTCCAAAATCATTTTGATTCCATAACTTTTTCTCAATAACGCCCTTAGTGATTTTTTTCACTTTTTGGGCAATTTTTCTGTTTTCAATTTCACAGAACAATGTTTTTGCTTCAATATTAGCCATTTTTATAGCTCCTTACTTTAGGTTTTAAAAGACACCAAGGTCGACTCTTGATAATTAAACATGTGTGACGGAGGAAGAAAAAGTAAATCTTTTCATCACATAAAATAAAGTAAGTTACGTAAATACTTTATAATAAACACCTTGTATGATATTTATAAATAAGTGCATTTTAGTTAATGACGCATTTTTTTTTATAAAGCACATTTGAATCATCACTAAAGGCCACTAAGATAAGTGTATCATCAACTGAAATGCACTTATTCCTATGAAGCCATCTTTAAATCAATTAGCAAGCATACGTTCTGGCTATTCTTTTCGAGGAAAAATCACCCCTGCTTTAGATGGTGATTTTTTAGTCGTGCAGCTAAAAAACATCGATATTGACAATGGCATTGATATAAATGCCCTTACTCGTACAGCTCTACCTGGTCGCAAACCCACAATAACCTTAGAGGATGGCGACATAGCCTTTATATCCCGCGGTCATCATAATTATGCTGTATGTGCCAAAGAAATTAAATTGCCGACAGTACTATCACAGCATTTTATCCATATCCGTGTCAATGATACGTCCAAAATTCTACCTGAATATTTGACGTGGTTTCTCAATGTTTCTTATTCAGCAAAAAAACATTTACTCAAAGCATCACAAGGATCTGCTCTCCCTACAATAACTAGAGCAATGATGGAAGCAATGCTTATAGAAACCCCAAGCATAGCAATGCAAGAAAAAATTGTGCTTTTACATAAGTTACATTTGGAAAAAAAACTAACTTTACAAAAAATGCTAAAGAATAACTCAGTAGCAAATATAGCTTTAACTAATCAAATTCTTAAGGAGGGGAAATGATTGAAGTATTACTAAAACTAATTGACTATCTACAGTCAAAAACTACCAGAACTACTATAGGGTTTAATAAACTCAAAATGCTTGATGATTTATTAAACTCTAAAGAGAACTATATACAAAGGAGTGCTTTATCCATTTACATGAAGGATAAGTTTGGTCGTGAATTCTCACATCTAAATGCACAAACACTTAAATCGTTTTTTGAAAAGAGACCTTCGATTCCTGAATTCTTAGTTAAGGAAGCTATGCCGTATTGTGAAATCTCGAATAATGACCTTCAATGTAAGCCGAATTCTAATAAAACATTTATGTCAATTACATTTTGGTCCTTAGTGATAAGTGTAATCGCAGTAATAATATCTATAAACATGTCAGTTATATGCGGTTTTTCACCGATAAACTGGACAGCTCAAATATTGATCACCTCAATTTCATTCGCTACAATTTATTTTATTCACAGCCCATATTTTCACGCACAAAAACTTTCTAAACTTTTACAAGGGGAAACTAATCATGACAACTCAAATTAACCAAGACGATATAAATAAGAAGCTCTGGTCGTGCTGCGATATTTTTAGGGGGACAATTTCGGCGGATATTTACAAGGATTATATCCTTTCCATGCTCTTCCTGAAGTATCTCTCGGATGTGTGGCAGGATCATTATGATAATTATAAAAAGCAATATGGCGATGAGCCTGAACTGATTGCGGAGATGATGAAGAGTGAACGTTTTATTCTCTCGGAAGAGTCCAATTACAAGTACCTCTACAAGAAGCGGCACGAAGCTGGAAATGGCGAAAGAATTGATCAGGCCCTCCATGCAATTGAAGAAAGCAATCTCTCAAAGCTTCGCGGGGTATTTCAGGATATTAGTTTTAACTCGGATAAGCTCGGTGAAGAAAAGCAAAAGAATGAACACCTCAAGGATTTACTCGAGGTCTTTGCGGAAGCTGAATTGGATTTACGTCCCAGCCGCGTGGGTAAACTCGATATCATTGGCAATGCTTATGAGTACTTAATTGCGAAGTTCGCAGCAGGTGGAGGCTCAACGGCGGGGCAATTTTTTACCCCTCCTGAAGTCTCTGACCTCATGGCAGAAATCCTCGATCCTCAGGAAGGTGACGAGATGTGCGATCCCTGCACAGGATCGGGTTCTTTAATCATGAAATGCGGTCGCAAGGTTCAGCAAAATCATAATGGTTCAAAAAACTACGCTCTCTTTGGACAGGAATCTATTGGTTCTACTTGGGCATTAGCGAAAATGAATATGTTCCTCCATGGTGAAGATAATCACCGCATCGAATGGGGCGATACACTGCGCAATCCCAAGCTCATTGATTCTCAAGGACAGCTCTTACAGTACGACATCGTAACTGCTAACCCTCCCTTTTCCTTAGATAAATGGGGGCATGATGGGGCTAGTGATGATAAATTTGGGCGTTTCCGTCGTGGTATCCCACCGAAAACTAAGGGTGACTACGCCTTCATTTCCCACATGATTGAAACCCTTAAGCCTCAGTCAGGGCGCATGGCAGTTGTTGTTCCCCATGGCGTCTTGTTCCGTGGTTCCAGTGAAGGAAAAATTCGTACTAAACTCATTGAAGAAAACTTGCTCGATACCGTGATTGGCTTACCCGCTAATCTCTTCTTCGGCACGGGAATTCCTGCCGCAATTCTCTACTTCAAAAAGAAAAAAGATGACAAAAAAGTCCTCTTCATCGACGCCTCACGCGAATTTGATTCAGGCAAGAATCAAAACAAACTCAGTAGTGAGAATGTTAAAAAAATCATCAAAACCTTTAATGACCGTGAGGCTATAGATAAATATTCCTACCTCGCCAGCCTTGAAGAAATTAAAGAAAATGACTTCAATCTCAATATCCCACGCTATGTCGATACCTTTGAAGAGGAAGAAGAAATTGACTTAGAGGTCGTCCTCAAAGAACGAAAGCAGTTAAAAGCTGAATTAGGCGAAATCGAAATTCAGATGGAAGACTTTCTCAAAGAGCTAGGCTATTAAAATGGCTAATCAATCAGCATATCCACCAACGGTTCAGCCAGGGATACCCAAGCTGAAAATTGTCCCCGAAGGGTGGACTCAATCTTCTTTAAAAAATTATCTTATTGAGGTTAAGGACAAAGTAAAATTAGAAGATGATAAAGAGTATGATTTAGTAACAGTTAAGCGTGCTAGGGGCGGTTTAGTTCGACGCGAACATCTACTCGGAAAAAATATTTCTGTAAAGAGTCAATTCTTATTAAAGGAAGGCTATTTTCTTATTTCTAAACGACAGATTGTCCACGGGGCTTGTGGTATTGTACCTAAAGAATTAGACGGTTCTATTGTATCAAACGAATATTCAATTCTTGATTCAAATGGTAAAATTTGTCTGGAGTTCCTTAAATACCATTCGCACTCAGTGTTTTTTCAACAAACCTGCTTCCATTCTAGTATCGGCGTTCATATTGAGAAAATGATTTTCAAGTTGGATCAATGGTTTAAATTCAAGTTTAATCTGCCTCCCCTTCCTGAACAAAAGAAGATCGCAAAAATATTAGGGACTTGGGACAAGGCCATCGACAAACTCGATAAACTTATCGACAATAGCAAGACCACAAAAAAAGCCCTCATGCAGCAACTGCTCACAGGTAAAAAACGACTGCCAGGTTTCACTGATGAATGGAGAAAAATTAGGTTGGCCGAGTGTGCAAATTCACACGATAATAGAAGAATCCCTCTTAATTCTAGTGAACGTGAAAAAAGAAAAGGAGATATCCCGTATTGGGGAGCGAATGGAATCCAAGGATATGTTGATGATTTTATTTTCGATGAAACCATAGTTTTGCTCGCTGAAGATGGAGGGAACTTCTCTGAATTTTCTACTCGTCCTATAGCAAATATTTCATATGGAAAGTCATGGGTCAATAACCACGCTCATATTTTAATGGCAAAAGAAAATACAACTAATGAATGGATTTATTATTCACTGGTTCACAAGAATATACTTGGTTACGTAAATGGCGGCACACGAGCAAAACTAAATAAAGGTGACATGCTCAAAATCCCTATGTTTCTACCTAGCATTACTGAACAGAAAAAACTTACTGAAATCTTTGTGGTACAGGATAAAGAAATCAATTCACTAGAGTCTCAACGAAATAAACTCATCATCGAGAAAAAAGCTCTCATGCAGCAACTACTCACAGGTAAAAAACGCGTCCAAGAGGAGGCGTAAGAAATGAGGGAGGTAAAACACCAAAAGATCACTATTTATCTTGATAATAATATCTGGGACTTTCTTTTCGAAAACCAGATCAACATCCATGATGAGTTTCCAACTGAACTTTTTGATATTTGCATTACTAAAGAAGTCTCCTTTGAGACTGAAGCGATCAAAAACCAACAGGAGAAAATTGAGTTTATCAGGTCTGCTCGTGACAGAGGAGTCAAAGTGCGCTCTTTATTTGGCTTCAAAGACGAAAGACACTCCGAAGAAAAGCAACGCTCAGGAGGCTGGGATGAAGGTTTTTGGTCCTGCTCCGAAATCGAAAACTTTAGAGCTACTCTAAAAGAGCGCTTTTCCAGAGAAGACCAAGCTAAAAAAGCGTCTACCGATTTATACAAAAATGAAGCAGATATTGATTTAGCGGCCCGATCAGTCGTTGATATAGTGTTATCCCTTGACGAAAAACGAGGAAGTACAAACGGGCCACTAAATGTTGCTTTTGAGGCAGGGCATAACATCGTCTTCTTAACTGACTTTCTTCCACAGTCAGAATCTTTACGTAATTTCGTAGCACAGAATATTAGAAATAGCCAGAAAAAAGCTCTCATACAGCAACTACTCACCAGTAAAACGAATAAAATTGGGGAAGTGTCATCATGACGACAACAGAAATGTTTAAAACATTCCTTAGCAATATGAAGGTAGATAATTACGACCAAATCAGTCTGCGTTATGGCGAAATTACCAGTGCTTTAAATAAAAAGTTTAGAGATACAGAATCTAAAACGGATAATACTTTACAAGTTGGATCTTATGGACGCTACACTGGTATCAAAGGCATATCGGACTTGGATATGATATATATTATGCCAAGCGGAAAATGGGATGACTACAAAACTGATCAGTCTAAGCTTTTAACAGACGCGAAAAATGCGATTAAATCTAGATACCCTACAACTGACGTTAAAGTTGATAGACTGGTCGTGACGGTCAAATATAAAAATTTTCACGTTGAAGTTCAACCTGCTTTTGAACAGGACGCAGAAGATGACAAAAGTTATTTTAAGTATCCTGACACGTATAATGGTGGGAGTTGGAAAGATACTAAGCCAAGACATGAAATGGATGAAATAAAAGCGAGTAACGATAGGAAAAATAAAAATCTTCGGCATCTTTGTAAAATGATTCGCGCATGGAAGAATAAAAATGGAGTACCAATGGGAGGCTTATTGTTAGATACTCTAGCTTATAACTATCTTGAGTCGACAACATATTACGATGATAAAAGCTATACATATTATGATTGGCTTGTTAGAGATTTTTTTGAATATTTAAAGAACAGACCTAAGCAAAAATATTATATGGCGCCAGGAAGTAATCAGCAGGTTAAAGTTCGTAAACAATTTCAAAAGAAAGCAAAACAAGCGTATGAGGATTCCCTGAAAGCAATTGAAGCTGGTGATGGAGCTAAGGCACATAACAAATGGAAAGAAATATTTGGACGTGAATTTCCTAAAGATGACACTGAAGTGGTTGAAAACTTTACAGTACATTGGCGCAACACAGAAGAATTTATTGAAGACCAGTACCCTGTTGACATTCGATATTCTCTCAAGATTGATTGTACTGTTACTCAAACAGGTTTCAGGCCTGACTCACTTTTAAATATGATAATAAATGGAGTGAGACTTAAACCCAATAAGGACTTAGAGTTTAAAGTCAAAAGTATAGATGACATTCCTGAGCCATACACAATTAAGTGGAAAATATTAAATAAGGGAACAGAGGCTCAAAGAAGAGATTGCGTCCGAGGTAGAATTTTAAATGATAAGGGAAGTATGCTTAAAAAAGAAAGTTCTGACTTTAGAGGGGACCATGAAGTTGAATGTTATGTTGTTCACAATGGCTATGTAGTGGCGAGAGATTTAATTTTAGTACCAATACAGAGAGGATAGAATGGATAGAAATGACCTACTTAAACATATAGCTGAAACTGGTTACAATGTAGGTTTCGGCGCTAAGAAGCACTTTGCAACATTTGATATCGTTAATAAAGCACCTGGAGTTATAAGTTTCCTTTCAATGGCAGTAGGGATTTTGGCATTAGTTTGTAAAAATTTCTCAACTAACTGGGTTTCTGCAGCTTTAATTATTTTAGGTATTATAGGTCTTTACATTTCAATGAGAAGTAGGGACAACAATAAATATGAAGCAACTGGGAATAAATTAATCAAAATGTTTAATGAATTAAAGACATTATACTTTAAAGTAAAAGAAGCCTCACCAGAATCATTGGAAAACCATAATGTAACATTGAACTCAATTGAGGCTAAATACTGTGACTCCTGTATTAGTGATCAGGTATTATTTAGTGGATGGTGGGCGCATTATAAGTTTTTTTGGGAGCATCAAATAGGATGGATTGAAGAACAGAAAAAGTTTAAATTTTTTAGAGATAAGGTACCCCTAACACTTACTGTTACTATGATACTAGTAGTACTATTTATGTTGGTTATACCTGTTTGTGTAACAGGGTGGTCTCTTATCAAGGGCTGGTTGTCTTAGAATGAGTACTTTACCTCAAACTAAAGAAGAACTGAGTTCACAGATTCCCGCGCTTAAGCTTTTGATGAATCTTGGCTATGAGTATTTGAATCCCGAAGAAGCTCTGAAGCACCGTGGAGGAAATACCGCCAATGTCATTTTGCGTGATGTGCTGATTAAGTACTTACAGCAGCAGACTTTTGTATGGAAGGGTCAGGAACATCCGCTTTCCAATAATGCCATTGATACAATCATTCGAGAATTAACTCCGAGCATGAATGAAGGCTTGATGGTGGTCAATGAAAAGATTTATAATAAGCTTACCTTGGGCATTACTGTTACCGAATTTATTGATGGCAAAAAAGCTTCGCCAACCATTCCAATCATTAACTGGAAGGAATTCCATAAAAATAGTTTTCATGTTACGGATGAAATGGAAGTCCTTGCAGAAGACGGACTGCATAACCGTCGTCCCGATATTATTTGTTTTGTCAATGGTTTGCCTTTAGCCGTGATCGAAGCCAAGCGACCTGATGGCAGTAAAACTCATGAAGCCATGCTTGCAGAAGGTATATCTCAAAATATCCGCAATCAGGGGATAAAAGAAATCCCTCAACTTTTTGCTTACAGTCAGTTGCTCATGTCGATCAATGGCTTGGATGGCCGTTATGCCACCACGGGAACACCTGCCAAGTTTTGGGCTAAATGGCGTGAGGAGAACATCATTGAAGAGGACTTCATTAGTCTAAAAAATACTGCCTTGAGTTCAGCGAAAAAATCTCAGCTCTTTGAGCATCGACCCGCATGGATTCAAAAATATTTTGCCGAGCGTGAAGCTCAGGGTGAGTTATTGCCCACAGATCAAGATCGACTTATTATTAGTCTTTTAGAACCCAAGCGCTTCTTGGAGTTCATTCAGTTCTTTATCCTCTTTGATCAAAAGACGGGGAAGATTGCGGCACGTTATCAGCAGTTTTTTGGTATTCGTAGCCTCATAGAAAGAATTAATACTCGCAAGCCACAGGGTGGTCGTGAAGGTGGGGTTATTTGGCATACCACTGGTTCAGGTAAGTCATTCACAATGGTGTTTTTGAGCAAGGCTTTACTCTTGCATGAATCTCTCGCGGAATGTCGCATTATTGTGGTGACAGACCGAGTTGATTTGGAAACACAGCTCAACAATACTTTTAAGAGTGGTGGAGCGATAAGTGGCAAAAAAGATAAAGCCAAATCAAAAGTCAGTTCAGGTCGTGATTTAGCTCAGCGCATAGGGAGAGGTACTGAAAGAATTATCTTTTCTATCATCAATAAGTTTAATACGGCATCTAAACAGGAAGAATGTTATAACGATAGTGAAAACATTGTGGTGCTCATTGATGAGGGGCACCGCAGCCACAATGGTGAGAATCACGAGCGCATGAGGCAGGCTTTGCCTAATGCGGCTTATGTTGCCTTTACGGGAACTCCTTTGCTCAAAGATGATAAAACGACCAATAAGTTTGGCAAAATCATTCATGCTTACACAATGCAGAGATCGGTTGAAGATGGCACCACAACGCCCTTGCTCTACGAGGAACGCATCCCTGAGTTAGAGGTCAATGAAAACGCTATTGATAAATGGTTCGAACGCATTACTGAAGGTTTGACAGAAGAGCAAAAAGTCGATTTAAAAAAGAAGTACGCCAAAAAGGGGCAGATCTATAAAACAGATGGGCGCATTGAATTGATTGCTCATGATATTTCTGATCACTTTGTGAAAAATATTGATCGTGGTCTAAAAGGTCAATTGGCTACGGATAGTAAGCTCGATGCCATTCGTTATAAGAAATACCTCGATGAGATTGGTATAGTCTCAAGTGCAGTGGTTATTTCTGCGCCTGATACTCGAGAGGGCCATACAGAAGTTGATGAAGCTAAGTTGCCTGAAGTTCAGGAGTGGTGGAAGAAGAATGTGGGTAAGGAAGATGAACAGACTTACACGAAGGCCGTTATAGAGGACTTCGCTCGTGAAGATGGTGTCGATCTACTGATTGTGGTTGATAAGTTACTCACAGGCTTCGATGAACCAAAGAATGCCGTGCTCTACATGGATAAACCTTTAAAGGCTCATAACCTCATTCAGGCTATTGCTCGAGTGAATCGCCTGCATAGTAAGAAGAAATTCGGCTTATTGATTGATTATCGCGGGATTCTGAAAGAGCTTGATACGACGATTCAAGCATATCAGGATTTAGCGGAGCGTACTCAGCATGGTTATGATATAGAAGATTTGGCGGGTTTATACTCAGAAATGAGTGTTGAATATAAGAAACTACCCCAGCTTCATGCGGACTTGTGGGATCTCTTTAAAGACATTAAAAACAAAGCTGACATCGAGCAGTACCGTCAATTATTAATCCCATCATTAGTAACAGATGACGAAGGCCATAGTTATGATCAGCGTCTAAAAGTTCGAGAAGATTTTTATGAAGCGTTAAATGAATTTTCCTCATGTTTAAAAGTGGCCTTAGCTTCGGTAAATTATTACGATGATAAAAGTTTTACTGAGGAGCAAAGATCAGAGTACAAAAGAGATTTAAAGTGGTTTAATAATCTACGAAAAATCATCCGTAATGATGCCAATGAAACGGTGGATTATAGCCTCTATGAAGAACGCATTGGGAAATTACTCAATAAGCATGTTGCGGGAACTGAAGTTCGTGAACCTGAAGGTGTCTACGTGGTGAGTGAACTGGGCAAGCCTGAGGATTGGACTGAAGAGAAAACTCGTAATGAGACGGATATCATCAAGAGTCGCGTCAAGAAAATTATTGATGAAGAACTGAAGGATGACCCTTACGCTCAGAAGGTTTTTTCGGAATTATTGAACCAAGCCATTGCCGAAGCGAAAGCGATGTTTAACCATCCTTACAAGGGCTATGCATTGTTTAAAAATTTTGAGGATAAATTAAACGATCGACAGATTGATGATTTGCCTGAAGTTTTTGCGGATAATTTAAATGCCAGAGCTTTCTATGGTGTGTTTAAAATTGTTTTAAATGAAGACTTTTCGAACATCCCTGAAAACGAGGCTATTAAACTATCTTTTCTCATTGATGAAACGGTGAATAAAGCTGTAGCAGAGAACTCTATTAGTCCACAAAATATTGAAAATCAGATTCGCAAAGATTTGCTGCCGCAGATTTTTAAAATGGGAATTGGTATGGATAGGGTTAAGGAAGTTTTGGAGCAAGTCATCCAAATCACACGTTTTGGTGCAGGTAAAGACGCATGATACATTCCGTTTTATACGGAGAGGAGAAAATACATTTTGAGTGCTGTTATATAAGTGAAGCAAAACTAAAATTTGAAGTAAAAAACAATGAATCTGTTTTGGTTTCCTGCCCTGAAGGGACGCCCCTCAATATTGTGAAAAATAAGGTGCTAAAGCGTGCTCGTTGGATCATTAAGCAAGTTCATGATATTCGACTCCATAATCAAGATGTAAGGCCTAGAAAATATATAAGTGGCGAATGCCATTTTTATTTGGGTCGTCGTTATGTTCTAAAAGTCGTAGAGAGTGATGACAAATTTGTGAAAATGTGGCGAGGTAAGCTCGAGGTGTATTGTCGCTCTTCTCTTGATGTGAAAACTTTATTAGCCGCTTGGTATAAAGTGAAAGCCGAAAGTTATTTCCATAGCCGTCTTAAAGAGATATCGACTTTGCTACCATGGACAAGGCAAGGTTTACCTAAGATGCGTTTATTATCTATGCAAAAGCAATGGGGGAGTTGTTCTCCTTCAGGTGACATTGTTTTGAATCCTCATCTTGTTAAAGCTCCTAGAGAGTGCGTTGATTATGTAATCTTACATGAGTTGTGTCATCTTGAAGAACACAATCACAGTCCTCGTTTTTATCAGCTTCTGGGGCAGCTAATGCCTAACTGGAAGGAGATTAAGCCAAAGCTCGATGCAATGGCAGAAGTGTATTTGAATGTGTGAACTTTAGTTCATTTTAAGATTAATCAACTCTGCTTCTTCATTTTCAATTCTATCCTTAAAACTGGAATCTTCTTTAATCATTAATTCCCGCCACTCCTTAAATGATAATTGACTTGTCTTTAAGTTATACGTCATCAAAGATGACTACATCACTGCTATCAACAGGTTTATTTTCAGGCTTACTTTTTTTTATTTTTAACATCCTCTACCCGCGATTTATAAAAATCTTTAGATTCTTCTGAAGCTTTCCTACCTTCTATAAAACCGATAAGTGCTTCCTCAGATATCCTGTAGTTCCTTGGACTAATTTTTATCAGTGGAAGCCTTTTATACGACTGCTTAGCTAGTCCCATAACCGTATTCCGATGTACGCTTAAAATTTCAGCTACTTCTGAAATTTTAAGTAAATGACTTAATTTATTTATTTCCATACTCTTATCCTTTTATGTTATTTATACTTTCCTAAAACAGGTTACATGCGCCCAATCATATCCACCTACTCTATGACTCCCTGACCTCTTGTCGTTTTAAGAGAACATTCTGTAAAAAACGCCCACTTGATTATATTGAAATTTAGTCATAAAGCACTATATTGTATATAGTTATATAACATAATTGCAACTATTTTCGAAGATACTGTTGCAGTTTCACTACCATTAACTGAGAGGTTTTTACTATGCACGTTTTCTACCTTCGTATTAGCACCGAAACAAATCGTGATGGACATGGATTTGATCGCCAATTAGCAACCTGCTCTAAATGCGCGGGAAAAGGTGACTACCAAGTCTTTAAAGATATAATAACAGGAACTAGTGATCATGAGAACCGTCCCGCATTCAGCGAAATGATTGAATACTGTAACGCTCATAGTGTTAAAACTATTTATGTTGAATCTCTAAATCGTCTGGCGCGCCAAATGCGTGTACAGGAACAAACCATCTACTTCTTAATGACAAAAGGTTTAACATTGGTCTCTGCCGAAACTGGTGAAGACATTACCGAAGCATACCGTTCAGATCCTACACGACGCGCCATGGCACAAATGATGGGCGTTTTCGCAGAATGGGACAAAAGCCAATTGGTCGCAAAACTCAGGAAAGCCCGCGAAGCAAAAAAACTTGAAACAGGTAAGTGTGAAGGTAGAAAGCTATATGGCGAAACTCCTGAGGAGCAAGAGGTGGTTAAATACGCAAGAAAACTCAAACGTCAACGGCACTCTGTTCAAGAAATTGCTGATATGCTTAATGATGAAGGTAAGCTAACTCAGTCTGGCAAACTCTGGACGCGTCAAGGTTTAGATCGAGTGCTTAAAAGACCTCTTAGAAAAATTGCTTAGTCAAAAACGTACAAGCAAAAAAATCACTAGCCTATTTATCTTTTATCTGCCCAAATCCTTAAAGAAATATTGATTATTTTAAGTTAATCCGAACATTTAAACTATTTATCTTATAATGCCTTATAAATAACTATAAAGGATTATAAGGTCATGAATTATACAAAACGAGAAGTAGAGGTCTATCAAAGATTACTTCGCGATGAATTATCTCAACTGAACACACCCATCACGGTAAGTTTAAATGCTATAGTTGATCCAACAATTGGAGCCTCTGTTTTATTTTACGTGCATCAAAGATTTAAAAAGATCATCCTTGGTAACAACCATAAAAGAAAAAGCCTCCACAACCCTATTATTGGTATTTATGTACCCGAAATATGTCCCTCAACCGTTATAGATACATCTAATGGATTGAACGGGCATTTACATTACCACGGTGGAATCAACATACCTAAGAATTTAGATAAAGTAAAAGAATTTGCTCATACAATCATATGTAACGCAGTCGATAAATATGTTCCAAGAAAAAAAAGAAATGGTATGCCTCAAATACATTTTGGATCTACTCCCGAAATAAAATGGGCTAACTACTCTACTAAGAAATATAGATGGGATTATATCACCATGTCTCATTTCAAAATCGAACATACGGAGAGGTTTTACTAAAACTAAAGATTTTCACATAACTTTTTTTGCTATTGATACGGACAGTATTGACTAATCATTTTATGCTCAAAAAGTGTTCGATTATGGAGAGTTATAGATTATCCTTTAGTTTTACTTTGTTTAATTAAACTAATTAAAGATTAATTTTATAACTCTTTAGATAATCTTAATAAAGCTTTTGCATATTTTTTTATTTGTTTTTTTGTTGGTATATCTGCTAAATTTGAAATCATATCAGCAATTTTTACTTTAGTTGCTAAAGGTGATTGAGAAATTGCTTCTAAGTATTCTGTATATACAGTTTCTCTTGTTTTACTTAACAGTTCAACTGCGTTAACTTGTATCTCTGAAAAGCCTTTATCAAGTAAGTCTTCGGCAGTCATTTCACAGTCTTCGATCACATCATGTAACCACGCGACTACTTGAGCATCAACATCATTCCCTACACGACTCACGACTGCTTTAGGGTGTTCAATATAAGGAACAACACCACCTCTACGATACTGTCCCTGATGTGCTTCACGAGCAACTTTCTCAGCTAATTCTACTAAATTAATACTCATAATTACATTCCTTTTTTTATTATAATAACGATATATCACACAACTGATTATCATCGTAATTTAATTGATAATCAATTTTCTCCTTCCACTCCAACAGTTTTATTGTTAATGGGTTATTCATACTGTAATTACCATCTATATGAACTTTAACCTGTCGGTTTCTATTATTTCGATAGATCGAAATTGTAGAACGAAGGTACTTACATTTAACTATTAACTGCATACAGTATTCGGTTAGATTTTGATTTACATCAACATGTGTTTGCGCTAAACTCTCTTTATAGATATTGAACCATTTTTCTTGTCTTGATAATTCATGATTTTTTTTATACTTCTGAATTATATCCGTTAATTTGATTTCCATAATAACACCTACCCAATCATGTCTTTTATTGCTTTTAAGAGGTCTTCAGCACTATATTTTTTTATATCCGTAAAAACTTCAGAAGAAGGTTTGTTCTTGTCAGGAACTGCTTCAAAATCATCCATGACCGCGATTGCCTTATGTTTTAACTCATGAGTCTTATGCATCATATAGTATCGTGTCATATCCTTACTCATGTGACCCACTATTGATTGTAAAAGATTTTCCGGAACCCCTCTCATACCTGCCAAATAACAAAACTGGTGCCTTAAACTATGTATTCCTTTTATACAATTTTGACGAGCACGACCTTCATGTAGCACACAGGTTTCAATGTTTAAATACTTAAGCATTTGTGAAAATCGAAAGGAAATCTTACCTGCATCCTCCAAGTATAACTTTGCTAACTCTGGGCAAACATAATCATTAAGCCTTAGTTTTTCTTGCTCTTTTAAAAAGACCAATAATTTTTTTGAGATCGGAATTTCAACTGGATCAGGAGTCTTAATTTTAGACATAAATATAGTGATCATTCGTTCACTTAAAGAGACATCCTTCCATTTTAACAAAGCTATATCTGCTAATCTCATGCCTGTATTAATTCCTATAATAAATACAGCTCTTACAATCAACTTATTTAACTCTCCATTTAAACAAAAAGGAACTATTTTATCAGAATAAATAAATTCATTAATTCTGATAAGTTCATCAGGTGTAAATATATCCATTTTCCTACGATCGCTTTCCAACTTAGCTATTTTCCTAAATGGATTGTCGATGAGCCGCGCATAGCACATCATCACGGTAAACACCTGCTGTAACTGCGATCTATATTCATCAACTGTAGTGTTAGAAAGTTTTACACGTTTACTTTTATATTTTTTACGTCCTTGGGCATTTTTCACTTCCTTATTGTAACGACCATTGCGACGTAAATAAGCCCAATATTCCCGCGCATTTTCTTCCGTTACTTCATGAATATTGCATACGCCCTTACTTGTTAAAAAAGCGGTAAAGTCTCTCCAAATTGATTCCTTCAATTCCCATCGTTTTTCACTGGGAGTTTTTGTGATAAATTTCGGGAATTCATTTTTAAAAATAGGAAATACATCTTCTAATTTAACCTTGGTCCCAATGAGACCTTCTGTAACACTTTCTCGAAAGTGAATCAAACTTTTATTATGTTTTTTTGCATTAATCGCAGTTTTTAAATCCCGCTTCAACTTTCGCACAAAATTAATCGCATCTTTTTTTTCTGAACAGCCTGTAGTTCCTCGATAAGGTTCCCCATTCATTCTAAATTCATAATAATAATCCCTTACATACTTACCCGATGCTAATTTCTTTCTTCTTACTGACATGGTCATTTCTCCGTGTTTATTTCCCTCATTTTGAGATAGAAATGACGCGAGTAAAAAAAACGTTACATGGAGGACTTTTGAGGCACCTCAGGGCACCAATTAGCTCAATTTCCTTAAATAACTGTATTAAATTCAGCCATTTTATGTCTTTCTGTACTTAATCACAGGCATTGACATCGAAGAGGTCGCTGGTTCGAGTCCAGTATTGCCCACTCAAAAGACAGTTTCGTTAGAGACTGTCTTTTTTTGTGCCTTCGTTAACATCGAAGAGGGTTCGAGTCCAGTATTGCCCACTCAAAAGACAGCTTCGTTAGAGACTGTCTTTTTTTGTGCCTGTGTTGACATCGAAGAGGGTTCGAGTCCAGTATTGCCCACTCAAAAATGTTTCAGTAAGAAACAATTTCTAAATCCTTCACGACTCCTTCTTACGGCACTTTGCTCTTGGTTGATCACTCTCATGGAGAGCTATTTCCGAATGAAGAAATTCTGCCGCTGCCGCTGATTCTTGCACTTTTGTCGAACTGCGACTTATCATCTCTGACTCGAAGTCATTGAGCACGGCTTCTCTGATCCCCAATGCCTTCCAATTCGACAAAGGCCGACACTGAGCTGTAATTGATCTAGCCAAAGCTAATGCATCTAACAAAGCCTGATTGGCTCCCTGCCCCTTAAAAGGACTCATTGGATGGGCTGCATCGCCAATTAAAGTAACTTGCCCGGCATTCTTAAGGTCATTTGACTTGAGTAATGCCCTATCGTAAACTGGGTATCCTGAAACTTGCGTACTTTCTGTGGCTTTTAAAATCTGGGGAATGGGGTCATGCCATTGACATCTTTGGCAAGCTTCATCTTTGAGGGCTTGGGGGCCTCGAGAACTCAGTTCTTTGGCGTCATTTTCTGAAAGAGGAAAACTAAGCTGCCACATAATTGCATCCGATGAATAAGGCATCATGTACATGCGTTCATGGCCGTTCGCCGTCTGGAATACCGTGGACGAATCTAATAATTCATGCTCCAAGCCTCCGAGATTGGCCAAAGGGCATATCCCTAAAATCACAATGCAACCGAGGTAACGTAAAGGAGTAAGCTCCTCACCTATCAAGAGTCTACGTACAGAACTGCGAATGCCATCAGCTCCGACCACTAGGTCTGCTTTGGCATGTTGATCATTAACTTCTCCATCTATTTGAAAACGAAGGTCTATAGTGCCATCGTCAGCCTCTTGGAAGTCAACTAAGTGATGTCCCCACTGTACTGTTTCCTGGCTTCCTAGTTGCTCTAAGAGAGCCTCACGCAAGGATTGTCGTGCAATATGTATATTCCTGCGTTTTGATGGATTTTTCTCTGCTAAAGCCTCCCATTTCCTCACTCCCCATTCCCCGAGTTCTTTACCATCAATATTATGCACAACGTGTCTTGTCGAAGTCAGCCCTTTTTCTAAATTAAAAATACCTAAGCCTTCAATCGCCTTACTCGCCTGCTGTAGTGTAAGCCCATAGCCCTGTGACCGTGTGCTAAAACCTCTATCGCGTTCATAAATCGTGAATGGAATTCCTCGATGTAAACAAGCCATGGCAAGAGCCACACCTCCAATCCCCCCACCAATAATCGCAAGATGCGGATAGTTTTCTGTATCGACCAATGTATTTTTTTCTGCAACAGACAAGCCTGAGCCCCCACAGACCTTACACGCATCTTGATGTCCCCTTGGTCGTATGGGAGCTTCACCAAGTCGATTGTTTTTTTCAAATTCTTTTAATTCATCCTGATAACGACGCTTGCGCTTCTTAGTGACTTTCCTTGTCTTTCTACCTCGCCCCTTACATTCGCAACAAACAGTCCAGTGTCGCACTTCTTTTGTCACTTTTTCCACCACCTATTTATGAGTTCTTTCGTTCCACTTATGTAGCACCTGCCCCATGCGATTACGCCACTTAATCTATAGTTTACCACAGAGTACATACTCTACAAATTTTCATAAAAAACCATACCCACATTTTTGAGATAAATACAATAGTATTTTGATTCAAAAAATGATGACTTTTTTTCGAAAGTCATGTGTCAAAGCTGTAATTCAGCACAATGAACTAGTAGAATAAGCTTATTAATTACAGGAAACCATGACCGATACAGAACTCATAGAAGCGGCGCAGAACGGCGATAACTCGGCTTTTTCTCAGCTAGTGGAGAATTACCAGCGCAATGTACGTGCCTGCCTTGCTGTACGACTCACAAATCGTTTTGAAGTCGATGACCTCGCTCAAGAAGCTTTTCTTGTTGCCTACCGAAAAATAAATGAATTCGATAGCACAAAAGCCTTTGGCCCGTGGATTCGCAGTATTGCTTTTTACCTTCTCAAAAACTACTGGCGTAAGCACAAACCCGATGCTGTTGGTGGCTCGGCTGAACTTCAAATTCTCGTTGATGAAGAAATCGGTCTCCAGTACTCGGAAAAGAATGAATCTGATTCACTGGCAGCTCTTAAAATTTGTACAAAAAAGCTAGATGAAAATCTACAAAAGATTGTTCGACTTCATTATCATGATGGTCTTTCAGTAGGTGAACTCACCAAACAATTTGATATCAAGCATTCGGCAATGACGATGAAACTTCACCGTATGCGTGATCAGCTCCGCCGATGTATAAACGAAACTCGTGGAACATGCCAATTATGAACGAATACGAAGAAAAACTCATAGCAAATTACTTGGCTGGTGAAGATGTGGATGAAGAGCTTTTGGAAGCTTGTCGAGTGAACACAAAGCTCTTGAAAGATTTAGCTGACATAGTAGCGACCGAACGCTTACTTAAATTCGACGCTCAAGAAGACGATTTATTTGTCGAGGAATTTGAGGCGAGATTACAAACTGAAAAGGAAGATCAATTCACTGCTCAATTCCAAGAAAAACTCGCCAAAAAACAAAGCTCAAGTCTTAAATTTTATCAAATTGCTGCAGTAGCATGCTTAATTCTGCTTCCCGTCTTTTATTTCTCAAGCAAGACTCAAGCAAAGAAAATCCCCAGCATTGCGAACATAGCAAAAAGTATTGGCAATCCGAGCTATAAAATGGGTGATAAACTCAATGCTGGACTCTTTAAACTTGCGGAGGGTTACGCAGAAATTGTACTCAATAATGGAGTACAACTCACTCTTGAAGCTCCCATCAAGATCGATTTTAAAAACCCCGACCTCATTCATCTTCTGGAGGGTAACCTCGTTGCCAATGTTCCTGAACAAGCTATTGGCTTTACGGTGCTGACACCAAGCTCAGAAATCATCGACTTGGGAACCGAGTTTGCAGTGGGCGTTAATCAATCAGGTGCATCGGAAGTTCACGTCATGCAGGGTGAAGTTAAAGCCCGCTCGCTGAAAAACAATAAGTTCGTCAATCTCTTCAAAGATGATGCCCGCGCCTTCGACGCTCAGCAGCAGATGAGTATTATTGAAAGTAACCCTATGCGCTTTCGTCGATCGCTCCCGGGAGAATCACCTGAAGATCCCGATTATCTTCATTGGTCCTTTGATGATCAAGCCAATTTTACTACGGCCAAAGGAAAAGGTTTTGATGTCAGTCAATTTTCTGGAGAACTCAAAGCTTTCAAAGAAGGCCTTGGGCCAAAATTTGAAAATGGTCAATTTGGCAAAGCTCTATTCTTCAACGGAAAAGATGCCTATGTAGAAACTGCTTTTAAAGGAATTGGTGGAACTGAGCCAAGAACGGTAGCTTTTTGGGCTAAAATCCCAGAGGACTTCACTATCAACAATGGTTATGGCATGATTAGCTGGGGGCTTCATGAACCTGGGAAAGCTTGGCAAATATCACCCAATCCACTAAAAAGCGAAGGCCCTCTGGGGCGTCTACGAATTGGTACTATGCAGGCTCCTGTAGTTGGACAAACTGATTTAAGAGATCGTCGCTGGCATCATATCGCTATTGTGATGTATGGTGGTAGCGAGGTCGATACTTCAACTCACATCTTACTCTACATTGATGGCAAACTGGAAAACACTTCCCATAAAGCCGTACAGAGAATCGATACTATTCTTGATCATAAACAATCACGTCCGCTAATTTTTGGTCGCAATATGGCATTTGATTATGATAAATAAGGTCATTTGTCCGTGAGGTGTATTTGTCCCCTTACGTACAGATATTTAGTTTTTCTGAGAGTTCAAGTCATTGACGATGGTTTCGTATTGTGAGTCCACCTTTGCGTCCGTATTGATGATTTGCTCTAAAACAAACCCTCGGTCTTTGTACTCCAAGATGATAGCTTCATATTCTTTGATTAACCGGGGTGTATTTCCAATAACTTTGGCGATCTCATTGATATTCATGCCCTTCTTATAACAGATAAGAACCTGTTTAAATTTGCTGATATAACGCTGGATAGCCTGGAATGAATGATAAGTCTCACGACTTACTTGTTGAACGCTGAGTTTCTTTATGAAAAGTTTTTCAATTATAATTTTTTTGTGCGTGAGAGTTGGCCCCATATCATGTATTGAACCTCTTCGAGGTAAGACCTCATTGTGTTCCAGTTCCCATTCTTTAATATACTTACCCACAGTTGGTGGAGAGATCTTTAAAAGAATGGCTAATTCAACCGAGGTCATACAGCCACCTTGCTTATAACTTTGTTTGAGCATCCTTGCAACAGCTTCCTTTTTTATGTCTCTGAGCTTCTTACCGTCTTTGCGCTCTTGAATATCTTCTGCTCGTACTAAATCTAGGATAACACTCACTAAAGGTGTTTGATTGATCTTTTTTCCGTATGATTTAGTCGCATTTTTGTCAGTGGTCACCCATGGCGTCTGACCCTGTTTTAAATGAGAAGTTTCGGGATAGAATTTATTGACCATAGAGATAATAGTTGAGCTCAAAACTTGCCGAGTCCTCATTCCTCCCAGTTGCGGACACTCCTCTGAGAAAAAAGCTGTTAAAGCTCCAGCAAAAGTTTTATATTGTTGTGGTCCGTAAGTTGCTTCATTCGCTGAAATATGCGTCTTCATGCTCTGCTCCATACGGGATTTGATAGATTCGACAGTAGTGAGTCTTTTTTTTCGCCAACTTCCTTATAGTATTCATCTCCTGTAAGCAGGATTTCATCCAGACGATGTTTGAACATATCTTTATTCTTAAACTCGTCGTAAATCTTAAGGAATGTCTTCACGCCGCGTTGTGAGATTCCTGCAACTACCGCGATTTCATGGTCAGTGAAGCTCTTCCCTACCCGTAAGTAAACCGCAACTTTAAACTTTTGAAGGTAACTCTCAACGGCGCCCATCGAATGTTTTGTAGCACTCGCAACTTCAACTTCTTCTTTGCCTTCCACCCAATGACGAATGACCAATTCACGGTGTGTAACTCCAGGACCAATATCTTTTTGTTGGCCACGCGTCGGAATGACAATACCTTCCTCTTGTAAGTGTTTGATATCACGTCGGATCGTTTTTGTATCGCACATCAACAGCTTGGCCAAATCCTCCTGGCTTAATAGACCTCCTTGATCGCGAGCCTCTTCGCTCAAACGTATTAACCTACGCTGACGGCGAACAACTTGCCGTTGTTTATTTTTTCTATTGGGCAACTCTTCTTCGTCAAAATCACTGAATACACTTAGAGTGACGCTTATCATTTCACAGTCTTTGAGTGCCTTACCTGCACCTTCCTTGGTCGAGACGCAGTTGTACTTGAGTTGACCTTCTTTAAGTTCCTTTTGGCTATAGGAAAAATAGACCTCATCTATCATGCGAACCAGTTCTTTGGCTTCCCAGGGACTTAGGCCCGCTCCATGAACCGCCAAGTGACTCATTTGCTGGTTCATTGTTTTTAAAGATAAGCGACGACTTTGATTTTCTTGAGAGTTCGCTATTTGTATACTCATGGTGTAGTGCTCCTTATTTTTTGCTTTTTGGTAGAACAATTTATAAGGGGACACTACACTTTTTTAGTATCTAGCGATACTTACCGGACAAATGACTGAATCGTAACAAAGAAATTAGAGATAAATTCTTCCGCGGTTGGCTCGATGAAATCTTTATTTTCGACGCAGCTCTCGATCAAGAGCAAATTCAAAACCTCATGAATAATAACTCCCTTTAGAACAAAAAAATTGAAAAAGTTGTAACAGACGAAGAATAGATTTTGTATTTAATTTTAACTCATAAAAATTAAATAGAATCCATATCATGAAATTCAAAAGATTTACACTGATCGAACTACTCGTCGTTGTTGCCATTATTGGTATTCTCGCCTCACTTCTACTACCTACATTAGGCAAAGCCAGAACACGGGCAAAAATAGCTGTTTGTACGAGTAACCAAAAACAACTCAACACTATCATTATTATGTATTCTGATGATAATGACTTTTTCGCACCATTGAGCAAAGGAGGATGGACGAGTTGGGATGATTATTTATCATCACATGATGGGCGTAGTAAGGATAGTAATTTACTGTTTGCTAATCCGACTGCAAAAATAGAAGACTTGGGTGAATCACATGGAGCTGTTTATAGATGCCCTACAGATGAGATCCAAAATGAGTATGGTCCAGATACAGAAATCCTTGGCAGGAGTTATTCCATGACATATAAATACAGAGCAGATAACTCTAATCCTCATACCGAATTTATGGGGATTTCACATAGCTCTGTATCGAGAAAATTTACAGATATAAATAAACCCTCTAAAACTATAATGATCTTTGACTACCACCACAAATGGTCAAATTTAAGCAATGGAAGACATGATCGTGAAAGAGCTAAAGATTTGAATGAAAGATATGAACTTGGCTTAACTCCACATGGTGAAAAGCCAAACTTTTTAATGACTGATGGTCATGTAGAAAAGCTCACCCTACTTAGTACCTTACTCAAAGAAGACGGAAGTATTGCTAGTATAAATGATATTTCAGATACTATTTGGGATTCTAGTCCCTCAAGAAAATAAATATACAGATGATGATAAAAACCATTGCTGTCGTATTAGTTTTGACTTTAATCCATAATTTATATGCTCTGGAAAATGATCATACTCAAAATGACTTAGTCATTCCCAAAATAATTCATCAAGTCCCTAGGCATGGCAAACGAGTGAAAATCTTTCACAAAAAGTATTTAGGAACTCAAATCTACCATAGTCTTTATCTTCCTTCTGATTGGCAAAAAGAGAAAAAGTACCCAGTGATTGTCGAGTATGCGGGGAATAAGTGGAGGGATTACCCAGGAACAATTGAAGGCTGTAAAATTGGCTTCGGTATTTCTGCTGGCAAAGGGGTCATCTGGCTCTGCTTACCTTATGTCGACGAAAAAAACAAAGCTAATGCCGCAAGCTGGTGGGGCAATATTGATGCTACAGTCGCTTACTGTAAAAAAACTGTAAATGAGGTCTGTGTTCAATACGGAGGTGACCCCGCACAAGTATTTATTGCGGGATTTTCGCGCGGATCTATTGCCTGTAATTATATCGGTCTTCACGATGATGAAATCGCTTCATTATGGAAAGGGTTTATCTGCCATAGTCATTATGATGGCCTTCGAAAGTGGCCCTACGCTGAAAGCGACAAAGCCTCTGCTAAATCACGTCTACAACGACTCGCTAAGAGACCGCAGTTTATCAGCCAAGAAAAAAGCATTATTAAAACAAAGCAATATCTCAAAACTAATTACCCAAATGGCGAATTTACCTTCTTAGAAATGTCATTTCCTCAACATAGCGATACTTGGGTACTAAAAGACTGCCCCGAAAGAAAAGAACTCCGAGAATGGTTCTGGAAAACACAAAAATAAATCATGCTTAACATATGAAAAATATTGTTAGATTAATACTTTTACTAAGCTGCTACTTAAGCTTAAATTTGTCCGCTGAAGAGATGCAGACTTGCACAATCCTAGCTCTGGGTGACTCCATTACTGAAGGGTCTAGATCAGCAGCGAATTATCGTCCCTATTTGATAAAACTTTTGAGTGCAGAAAATAAAGATTATAAGTTCATTGGGCCTAAAAAAGACCATACATCTCATCACGCAGGCTACAGCGGTAGAAATAGCTCACACTTGCGCAGCGTCATCACAAGGCTTTATCGCTCACATCCTGCTGAAATAGTTTTAATCCACACTGGGCACAACCATTTTGCCAAGAATAAACCTATAAACACCATTCTTGCAGATAATAAAGCTATTGTTAAGGCTATTCAGAAAATAAATCCTAATGCCAAGATTCTTTTAGCCACTATTATTCCCAGTGGTAAACTCCCGAAATATGCTTATATCCCTGACTTAAACAAAGAATTAAAGAAATTTATTAAATCGACTGAAGGTGTTTTTCTTGTTGATCAGGCCGCAGGCTTTGATTGGAAAAAAGACACCGTAAGCGATAAGGTTCACCCCAATTCCGATGGTGCGAAAAAAATGGCTTCTAAATGGTTTCAGCAAATTCAAAACCTTGCGCAAGGACTTAAAGCTAATACTTTAATTGATGAATTGCCTGAAAATGAAAAAATTGCACTAGACCATGCAAGCAAAGTCATCCCTCTATAAAAAAATACATACTTACCCATAAAGCAGCGCAAAGACCCTAGTCGCCTGGTCAAGAGTCTTACCAGACATGCGGATAAAAAGCATTTGCCCATACGGCAGCATCTTGCAGAGTGAGCTCGAGAGAGACAGCGTTCTTATCGTATGGGTCGCATCATACCCCTTATTGTGGGTAATCGTGTTTTATTAAAGCACATGATTACCCGTTAATGATGAATCTCTTTATTTTGAATCAAGAAAGAGATCGTGCCGAAGGCACGAAGCATAACTCAGCCTATGGGTTTTAGAGTGTGTTGAAAAAAATCTTTTAAAGGTACAAAGTACCGGAATAAATGAGCGTGTGGTGTGAGCCACACCTGCGGGAAAATAGTTTTTATCCGCCCGTATGGCAACACCTCACAGGTGAGCCCTAATAATATAGTTATTTCGTTTTTTATTTATTTTTCACATAGCCCGCTAAAGCGTGGACTACGTACAGGATCATTAAATTTTTTATCCGTCCCTACGGCAGCAGCCTGGGAGCCCCGCATTCCAATGCGGTTTTAATAAGAGTGGATAAATATTCATCCACGGATTAACACGGATTTATTTAAATGAATCTTGCTTATTTTATCTAAGAATAAGCTTTCCGTTTCTGTGCAATTTAGTGATTTTCCGTGCTTAAAATCACTTTTATCGTGAACAAGAGAATCAATTATTAAATAGTACAAAAAACCATCACACTCTCACAATAAAATCTGTGTTGATCTGTGTTCATCCGTGGTTAAATTCACTTCTATAAAAACAGCTTTGTGGAGTCCGCAAATACGCACGCTAAAGCGTGGACAACGTACAAAACATACTGATTCAACTATATTCGCCCCTGCGGCAGCAGCCAGGGAGCGCCGATTTGTAATCGGCATATAGCGCTAGCCTAAAATTATATTCGCCCGTATGGCAATACCTCGCTAATCTGAGTCCGGCATAGAGTGTCGGACCCAAGTTTGGGCCCTAGTTTAATTCTAAAGCCGTTTTCATGCCCCTCACGGGACATGCTACATTCTAGCGGACTCACAGGTGAGCCCTAACAATATAGTTATTTCGTTTTTTATTTATTTTTCACATAACCTCTTTTAAGCATAGGACTTCAATTTCACCACTCAGCTCATTCTGAAGGAACGGCACATAGATCATAAGGCATTGTTAATGCGATAATCGATTACAAAAAACCGCTCTGCTAATGAATATCATTGCGAAATCGGCATTTTTTATTAAATAACACCTAAAATCATGTGTCATCCCTCCACGCTCTTACAATTGCTTTCAAGACAAAGTAAATAAAAGGAAAACACATGATCAAAAACTTTATAAAAACCTTTGCGCTTGTCGCAAGTCTAGCGAGCCTTAGCCAGGCAGATGAAGCAAAAAATATTGCCGGCGTTTACCCCTCCCTCACCATGTATAATAATGAAGGTGAATGTGGAACAGGAGCAGTGGTCCCTTGGGGAGATAGCCTCTGGGTCATCACTTATGCACCTCATAAACCTAGTGGTTCCTCAGATAAACTCTATCAAATAACACCCGAACTCAAACAAATCATTCGTCCCGAAAGTGTCGGTGGTACACCTGCCAACCGTTTAATTCATAAGGAATCAGAACAATTAAATATTGGCCCCTACTTTATAAAAAAGGATGGCACTGTAAGAACTCTCGACCCTAAAAAAATGCCTGGACGCCATACAGGAACCGCACGCCACTTGACTGATCCGGAAAATAAAGTCTATATCGCCACTATGGAAGAAGGGCTCTACTCAGTTGACGTCGATACTTTAGAATTTGTCGAACACATCAAGGATGGCAATAATCAGGCCGCTGTTGGCAATGGCGTAAAATCAAAGCTTCCCGGCTATCACGGCAAAGGCCTCTATTCCGGGCAGGATTTTCTCATTTATGCCAACAATGGTGAACATGGCAGAGATGCCCGCACTCGTCCTGACACTTCATCCGGTGCTCTTGCTTCATGGCAAGGAAAAGGCGATTGGAAACTCATTCGCCGCAATCAATTCACCGAAGTCACTGGCCCTGGTGGAATCTATGGCAATGCCAATGACTCCGATCCAATTTGGGCCATGGGCTGGGATTACCGCTCACTCATTCTCATGCTACTCCAGGACAAAAAGTGGCATGCCTACCGCTTGCCTAAAGCCAGTCACTCTTATGATGGAGCTCATGGCTGGAATACTGAGTGGCCACGCATCCGCGATATTGAAGAAAAAGACCTTTTGGCCACCATGCACGGAACTTTTTGGAAATTCCCAAAAACTTTTAGCAAAGAAAATTCTGCGGGCATCGCACCTCGCTCAAACTACCTAAAAGTCATTGGCGATTTCTCTATGTGGAAAGACAAGCTCATCCTTGGCTGTGATGACTCCGCTCAGAAGGAGTTCCTCAATCACCGCCCCTTTAAATCCACTCAAGGCGCTCCCACTCAATCCAATTCAAACCTTTGGTTTATTGACCCAGCTCAGCTGGATCAAATGGGCCCCGTCATTGGTCGTGGTTCCGTTTGGCTTCGCGATGATGTGAAAGCAAATCAAGTTTCTGACCCCTACCTCTTTTCCGGCTATGATTATCGTAATATGGTCATTACTCATAAATCTGGTACACCAGTGAAATTCACGATAGAAATTGATAAAGAAGGCAATAACACATGGACTAAACTTGCCGAATTTAAAGTGAATAAGTCTCTCATTCATCAATTCTCCAAAGCAATTAAAGGCACATGGATTCGCGTCAAGGCTCAGAGCGATGCCAAAGAACTCTCGATTCACTTCAATTACTCCAACAAAGACCTGCGCTCACCACAAAACGATGCCATTTTTGCGCCCATCGCAAAAATTGGCGAAACTCAAACGAGTAAAGGACTCATTCGCAGTAATCGCAAAGTTCTCAGTCTTCAGAACGACAAAGGCTTTTTTACGGTAAACGCGAATCTCGAACTCAATTCAGCTGATGATCAATCAAAACTTTTCAAAGGTGCTGAACAGCCTCAAAACATGATCAAAGTTGACGAAGCTTCTGCCCTCATTATTGAAGATGGCAATCGCTACCGCATCCCCAAGAATGATGCTTATAAAAACATCGAAGGTCGCATCTGCCGTGAGGTTGCCACTGAGCGCGACCTCTTTAATTTCCACGGCACTTTTTACGAACTTCCTGCCCGTAATGCTCAAGGCTTCGCTAAAATCCGCCCCATTTCGACTCACAATTTGGCGATAGATGATTATGCCTCGCATTTCGGTCTCATGTTCATGACTGGACTGACAGACAGAAGCAATGATCGCGTTATTAAAAATGACCATGCTGCTGTTTGGGCCGGTGTGATTGATGAACTCTGGAAGCTCGGCAAACCTCGAGGTTTTGGTGGTCCTTGGAAAGAGACACAAGTTAAGGCTGGGGTACCTTCCGATCCCTACCTCATGACCGGCTACGATAAAAAATCAGTTGAATTGAGTTCAGACAAAGAAACGACGATCAAACTTGAAGTTGATATCGACGGCACTGGACTATGGGTTGAGTACAAGAAATTTGAGCTCAAAGCAGGCCAGGCTCTCAACCATACTTTCCCCGAGGGTTTCTCAGCTTATTGGGTTAGAGCCACAAGTACTCAAAATGCCAAAGTAACGAGCTGGTTCATTTACAAATAAAGCTTTTAAAGACATAATCACTCATGAAGCGGGACAAACTAAGAACAAGACTAAAGAGTGACAGTATTCCTGGGAACACCAAGCTCTATTAATTCGGCGAGTAATTGATGGACTTCGAGTTCTGAAGGAACGGTATAGATCAGCCTAGTTCGTCAGAACTAGGTCTGTGATTTTTGAAAAAGTAATTGAGTTCTGAAGGAACGGTATAGATCTCTATTTCATACTTACAGCATTCGCATGAATGAACTTTTGTCATTATCCCCAAGGCTGACGCACTTGGGCTATATATAAGGGTAGGGAAGACTCCTTGCGGAGTCTCCCCTCCTTCCGAACCGTACGTGCGGTTCTCCCGCATACGGCTCTCCAGTCAGTGCTTACTCCGAAGAGACTGAAATTCCAGTTTCCAGGCTTCCTCCAGTGAAAAGAAGCCTAGATCTGTAAAGTAGGCTTTATTGTATTTACGAGTATCAATCATGCGATGAGAACCTTTCTTGCGATTATATTTGGCTATAATACTGCGCAGTCTTCTGCGTGTAAATTCATCTATACCTCGCATTGCATACACAGTGGAGTGCTTGAAGTATTGATACCATCCGAGAAGATTTGGCCGAAGGTAAGCAATTATGTCCTCTATTGAGTCCTTATTGCTTCTCCTCGTTTTCTTGCGTATGGCATCTTTGCATTTCTTCAGGCTCTGCTTCCTTGGCCAACGTTTAATGCGATGTGTATTTCGCGTTCTCTCGAAATGGTATCCGAGAAACTCGAAGTACTCGCACTTCTCTGTCATGTCGGCAATTCGCGTTTTTTCTGGATGAAGTTTCAGCCCATTGGCTTTCATCCACCTTCGCGTTTTGCGCAATGCCCTTTTGGCTGATTCTTTACTTTTACACATGATCAGGAAATCGTCTGCATAGCGCACTATCTCGAATCCAGCCTCGGTCATCTTGTGATCAAAGAGATCAAGATAGATATTTGCTAACAGAGGACTGATAATTCCTCCCTGCGGTGTACCTTCTTCAGGTTCCCAATGTTTGAGACCATCAAAGATATTGGCTTTGAGGAATTGTTCGATCAGATCAAGAATTTTACCATCAATGATCTTTTCCTTGACTCGACTCATGAGTTTCTCATGTGGTATAGTATCGAAGTAGCTTTGGATGTCGGCATCCATAACATAGAGATAGCCCTGCTTTAACAATTCATTCACTCGTCTAAGTGCATCCTTGCAACCCAGCTTTGGACGAAATCCAAAACTGTAGGGCGAGAAGTCGATATCGAATATCGGCTCTATCACATGTTTCAGAGCTGTTTGAACTACTCGATCACGCACTGTGGGTATTCCCAAAGGTCTGGTCTTTCGACCATCACCTTTTGGGATTTCCACTCGGCGCACTGCACTGGGATCATACCTTCCATCTTGCAGTTCTTCGAGAAGCTTAGCATTATTATACTCCAGCTCTGATTCGTAGCGCTCGATTGATACCATGTCCACTCCATGTTTGCCCTTATTTGAACACACTTTCTCCCAAGCCTCCATAATATTATTCTTACGCATCAGCTTATCTGATAAGCTGTACCACTTGCCTCTTTCAACTCCTCTATGAAGAGTTTTCAGCATCTGATCCGTCCAGACAGAAGGTGACGCCCACGCTTGTATTTCAACAAAGCGTTCATCTCGTCGTAATATTTGTTTAGCCATTTCTGACATTCTTATATTCCTTCTATTCTTTTCTTCTCAGTTTCACCTTCCTGCCCCCCTTTGCTCCAGTGACTTTCACCACCTTCATCGCTACTATGAGGGCTCTGACTCCTGCGTGGCGGATTAATCCGTACTGCCCACACAGGTCTCCCTACTTGATCCACAACACCTTCACACCATTCCGTCACCAAACACCTGTCAGCGTCTATACACCGCTTTTCTTTCCGCCTTTCTTCAGCGTGTATAACTTGAGCAGTTGGCTTACTTCGCCCTCAGGCTACGCAGCTCTTCCTCCCGCTCTCTGGTCTTCGCCATGATATAGCAGGCTCGACACCCTGACCGGCCGAAACGCGTTCGTCATCCTACGGACTGATATTTCGTCTAGGCCCTACTACCCACCCCGTTTCACAACGACGCAGTTGACTTCGACTACAGGGCTGACGGTCAACCCTGACGAGGTCTTTCACCTCGCTGATGTTGTGTACGCATAGGCGTACATAAGGGTAGGGAAGACTCCTTGCGGAGTCTCCCCTCCTTCCGAACCGTACGTGCGGTTCTCCCGCATACGGCTCTCCAGTCAGTGCTTACTCCGAAGAGACTGAAATTCCAGTTTCCAGGCTTCCTCCAGTGAAAAGAAGCCTAGATCTGTAAAGTAGGCTTTATTGTATTTACGAGTATCAATCATGCGATGAGAACCTTTCTTGCGATTATATTTGGCTATAATACTGCGCAGTCTTCTGCGTGTAAATTCATCTATACCTCGCATTGCATACACAGTGGAGTGCTTGAAGTATTGATACCATCCGAGAAGATTTGGCCGAAGGTAAGCAATTATGTCCTCTATTGAGTCCTTATTGCTTCTCCTCGTTTTCTTGCGTATGGCATCTTTGCATTTCTTCAGGCTCTGCTTCCTTGGCCAACGTTTAATGCGATGTGTATTTCGCGTTCTCTCGAAATGGTATCCGAGAAACTCGAAGTACTCGCACTTCTCTGTCATGTCGGCAATTCGCGTTTTTTCTGGATGAAGTTTCAGCCCATTGGCTTTCATCCACCTTCGCGTTTTGCGCAATGCCCTTTTGGCTGATTCTTTACTTTTACACATGATCAGGAAATCGTCTGCATAGCGCACTATCTCGAATCCAGCCTCGGTCATCTTGTGATCAAAGAGATCAAGATAGATATTTGCTAACAGAGGACTGATAATTCCTCCCTGCGGTGTACCTTCTTCAGGTTCCCAATGTTTGAGACCATCAAAGATATTGGCTTTGAGGAATTGTTCGATCAGATCAAGAATTTTACCATCAATGATCTTTTCCTTGACTCGACTCATGAGTTTCTCATGTGGTATAGTATCGAAGTAGCTTTGGATGTCGGCATCCATAACATAGAGATAGCCCTGCTTTAACAATTCATTCACTCGTCTAAGTGCATCCTTGCAACCCAGCTTTGGACGAAATCCAAAACTGTAGGGCGAGAAGTCGATATCGAATATCGGCTCTATCACATGTTTCAGAGCTGTTTGAACTACTCGATCACGCACTGTGGGTATTCCCAAAGGTCTGGTCTTTCGACCATCACCTTTTGGGATTTCCACTCGGCGCACTGCACTGGGATCATACCTTCCATCTTGCAGTTCTTCGAGAAGCTTAGCATTATTATACTCCAGCTCTGATTCGTAGCGCTCGATTGATACCATGTCCACTCCATGTTTGCCCTTATTTGAACACACTTTCTCCCAAGCCTCCATAATATTATTCTTACGCATCAGCTTATCTGATAAGCTGTACCACTTGCCTCTTTCAACTCCTCTATGAAGAGTTTTCAGCATCTGATCCGTCCAGACAGAAGGTGACGCCCACGCTTGTATTTCAACAAAGCGTTCATCTCGTCGTAATATTTGTTTAGCCATTTCTGACATTCTTATATTCCTTCTATTCTTTTCTTCTCAGTTTCACCTTCCTGCCCCCCTTTGCTCCAGTGACTTTCACCACCTTCATCGCTACTATGAGGGCTCTGACTCCTGCGTGGCGGATTAATCCGTACTGCCCACACAGGTCTCCCTACTTGATCCACAACACCTTCACACCATTCCGTCACCAAACACCTGTCAGCGTCTATACACCGCTTTTCTTTCCGCCTTTCTTCAGCGTGTATAACTTGAGCAGTTGGCTTACTTCGCCCTCAGGCTACGCAGCTCTTCCTCCCGCTCTCTGGTCTTCGCCATGATATAGCAGGCTCGACACCCTGACCGGCCGAAACGCGTTCGTCATCCTACGGACTGATATTTCGTCTAGGCCCTACTACCCACCCCGTTTCACAACGACGCAGTTGACTTCGACTACAGGGCTGACGGTCAACCCTGACGAGGTCTTTCACCTCGCTGATGTTGTGTACGCATAGGCGTACTATATCATGCCTTCGGCATTAAAACTGACATTTTTCAATCTATATTGTGCCGAATTAATAGCTTGGCTAAAGCTCCTCCAAAACTGACTGTCGCCTACACTTACTTCTTCACCCAAACAGGTCGAGCGTTAGCCGTGATTTCTGCATCGAGTTCTTGCATACGCGTTTTGAGTTTTGCAACAAGTTCAGGGTTTTGATCCGCGAGGTTATTTTGCTCAGCGACATCCGCTTCAAGGTCAAAAAGGTAGATTGTTACTTTGGCTTCTTTATTGGACTTTTTACTTTTCTTAGATTTTTTGGGCCCCTTGACTAAGAGCTTCCATTTGCCCTGACGAAGGCCTTCTAGATCACCACTTCTTGAGTAATAAATGAATTCATTTCTAGCACTCCTTTCTGCTTTACCAGTAATAAGTGCTGATTGATCAATGCCATCGATTTTATTCTTTCCAGGTAGAGTGGAAGAACTCAATGCTGCCAAGGAAGGGAGTAAATCGATAGTTGTCATGAGCTCGTTTGTTTCCGTGCCTGCGGGAATCAAACCTGGTGCCCACATCACGCAAGGGACGCGCTGGCCACCTTCAAAAGTTGAGCCTTTACCATCTCTTAATTCACCTGCAGATCCGCCGTGATGTTTGAATGGAAGCCAAGGACCATTATCGGTCGTGTAAATCACAATTGTGTTTTTATCTAAGCCGAGTTCTTTAAGTTTTTTTGTAATGCGTCCCACTTGGTCATCCATATGCTCAATCACATTGATGTAGGCATTTTTCGGATCAGGATCGCGAATTTCGTCGGGAACATAAAGAGGAATATGCGGCATGGAGTGAGGCAGGTAAATAAAGAAGGATTTTTCCTTATTTCTTTCAATAAAGCTGATGGCTTTATCAGTATAACGGCGAGTCACCGTACGTTGATCCACAGGGATTTCAACAATTTTAGCTCCTTCCATAAGTGGTGTCTGCCATTTGGTAAGAGTCGATTCGGGATCATTCCAAAGAAGGTCCATTCCACCAGGTCCGCCCTTCGGCTTATTTTTATTATCCGGATGATTCATATCATTCGAATAAGGGATGCCATAGTATTCATCAAAACCATTGCTGATTGGCAATGTTTCAGGATGATGTCCCAAATGCCATTTCCCATAACAGGCCGTTGCATAACCCAAAGATTTAAAATGATCGCCAATCGTGTATTCGGCAGGATTTAGACCTGTAGTAGATTGAGGAAAAAGAACTCCCTTGTGAAGTCCAACTCGCTTGGGATAACTCCCCGTTAATAAAGCTGCACGAGAAGGGGTGCAAACTGGGGAGGCCACCATAAAGCTAGTGAATTTACGTCCCTCCTTAGCCATTTGGTCAATATAGGGGGTCTTAATAGTCTCAGAACCAAAACAACTCAAGTCGCCATAGCCCTGGTCATCCGCAAAGATTAATACCACATTAGGCTTATCCGCAAAAGCCGATAAGGAAAAAAAGAAGATGCACAAACTGAGTAGTTTAGCCATAAAAGAACTCCAATAATTTGATTAATTTAGAGCTACTACACCGCCATCTAACAGAGATTACTTTTGGTCTTATATTTTTAACATTATTCATAACTATTGATCAACTGAGAGTTCTGAAGGAACGGTATATATCAACATAGTTCATTAGGGACTGTGTGAAAAACACATCATAAAGGAATTAGGGTCGACAACTTTTAGCATACATCGAAACAGCATGACTCAGAATATCTAAATTACCAGGGCTCACGTGTGAGCCTGCTAGAATCTAGCATGCTCCGTTAGGGGCATGAAAATGGGTTGGGAATTAATCTAGGGCCCAAGCTTGGGTCCGACACTCTATGCCGGACTCACATCCGCGAGGTATTGCCATACGGGCAGATAAAAACTATTTCCCCATTCGTGTGGCTAACGCCACACGCTAATATCTATCGGTGCTCTGCACCTTTAAAGTATTTTCCACACTGCCTCGACAGCCTTGAGCTATATTATTCCTTTGACACTAAAATTGACATCTTTTTATCTATCTTGTTGCCAGATCAATAGCTTATTTCTTACCACGCTTATTGGCATCTGGATTACCCTCGTCACCACCGCGTTTCACCATAACAGGAAACTGCTTATCCCACCATTTACTGTAAGCTTGTTTAAGTTCATCCACGAGTTCAGGGTGAGCATTCGCAAGATCATATAGATTGCTTGGATCCTTTTTGACATCAAAGAGCTGCCAAGCATCTGAAACTCCCCAATGAAACTGAGCATTCGTCTTTGTATAAGTGGCGTGCTTGAAACCCTTAGCTACATAGGACTTAGTTATCTGAGACGCAAAAATGCAAGCTAGATATAGCTGATACATTTGCCCTGAAGGACTTAGGAAACCCTAATAATGTCCAGTAAATACATGAAAAAACTGGACATAAGTTTTAAGCCAAGTAATTTAGACTTCTGATGAAAAACACTGCTTACATAAGAGAAAAGATCGAGAGCTTTGCCGATGGCTATGTATTTAGCTATCTCGAGTTCATGGATAAGGTCGATGGTAAAGAATCCGTAATCAAGGCCTTGAATCGGATGGTGCAATCAGGTTGTCTTTGCAAGTTATCTAAGGGTAAGTTTTTTAAAGCCGAAGCGAGTCCCTTTGGCGTTTTGGCTCCCAATCAGTATGAAATTGTAAAGGATTTACTCGAAAAAGATGGTCAGCGCATTGGTTATTTGACGGGCTTAAGCATTTTTAACAAGCTGGGCTTAACGACACAGCTTAGCAGCAGTATCCAAATCGGCAGGAATGAAGTGCGCTCTAGCTTTAAACGTGGCATATACTCAGTAACTTTTCTCAAGCAAAAAAACATCATCCTCGAAGAAAATATTGCCTTGTTACAATTACTGGATTGCCTGCGACTGATAAAGAAAATTCCCGACAGCAATACTCGCGATCTTTGCCTGCGACTCAAGGTACTTTTAGGTGAACTCTCAGAGGAAGACATGAAAAAAATACTTGATCTTGCGTTGAAGTACCCACCAGCAAGTCGCGCTCTATTAGGAGCCTTTTTGTGTGATCTGGGACGAGAGGAAATGACGAGTGCATTGAAAAAGAGTTTAAACCCCATAACAACTTACAAGATTGCGGATGTAACACGAGAGCTGAAGAGTGCGGATGATTGGAGAATTCAATGAATTTGCACGAAAATGGCGAGCTTTTTCAACAAGCTGTTCGGGCAACGGCCCAGCGCATGGGGATGCTTGAGATCTTTATAGAAAAAGATTATTGGGTGGTTTATGCCTTACTAGAAATATTTTCGAATGAGACTCTAGCTGAATATACAGTGTTTAAAGGGGGGACATCCTTATCCAAATGCTTTGATTTGATCGATCGTTTTTCTGAGGATATTGATTTGGTCGTTAAGCACCAAGAGGGAGAAAGTGATAATCAGCTTAAGAAGAAAATCCGCGCTATTAGTCAGTTGATTAATCAGACGATGCCTGAACACGAAGTCGAAGGCTTGACGATAAAGCGGGGAATGAACCGTAAAACGGCACATGAATATGCGCAGCAATTTCAAGGCGATTTTGGCCAAGCACGAGAATTTATAGTCCTGGAAGCTACCTGGCTGGGCTATTATGAACCTTATATGACAAAAAACATCAGTTCGTATATCTATGAAATGATGATGCATACGGAGCAAGAAGCTATGGTGAAGGAGTATGGGCTGGAGCCTTTTGAACTTCAGGTCTTAAATCCAACTCGAACTCTATGTGAAAAAATAATGAGTTTGCTTCGCTTTTCTCATAGTGAAAATGCCATGAATGACCTGAAAAACAAGATCAGGCACATATATGACTTATGTAAGCTTTTAGAAGATCCTGACTTAAGATTTTTTTTTAATTCAGAGGGGTTTATTGAACTCCTCATAAAAGTTGCTAGAGACGACTATCGGAGTTTTAGAAATAATAATACTTGGCTAAGTCATCACCCCATAGAATCTTTGATTTTCAATGATGTCGAAAGCGTATGGCAAGAGCTCAAAGTAGTGTATCATGGTCAGTTCAAGGACTTAGTATATGGGGAATTAGCAAGTGATCAGGCTATTTTGCAAGTACTCAAAGATATTAGGACTCGCTTAAGTGCAGTGACTTGGAATATAGTAAATAAGTAGGAGAACTACATGAAATTTAACGAATCACAGCTGACAATTCAAGTGTCTGAGACACGAAAATATAAATGTCTGAGACGTGAAAATATACCGGATCTTTTTTAACATCGAAGAGCTGCCAACCCTTCAGGGCTCCATTAATTTGTTGCGCATTTTCCCGGGGTTCACACCCCGGGCTAATTATATATCATCCCTTCAGGACTCAATCTATTCATCAATATTAAGCCCCAACTTTTACCTAGTAATGCTTCATTCTGCCAACTGCAGGCGAAGCCCGATCTGTCAGGGCAGCGATCTTTCCTATACGCAATTGCCAAGCTGGAGCTTGGCGGTTCCAGTGAGCGCTCTTACTATTACTTTTTACCACGCTTATTGGCATCTGGATTACCCTCGTCACCACCGCGTTTCACCATAACAGGAAACTGCTTATCCCACCATTTACTATAAGCTTGTTTAAGTTCATCCACGAGTTCAGGGTGAGCGTTTGCAAGATCATTTAGATTGCTTGGATCCTTTTTGACATCATAGAGCTGCCAACCCTCTGAAACTCCCCAATGAAACTGGGCATTCGTCTTTGTGTAAGTGGCGTGTTTGAAACCCTTCGCCACATTGCGCAGTGTCGTACATTGGCTGGGGTATTTTTCACAAATGGGATCCTCACAACCTTGGCTATGAACCAGCAGGAAGTTGCCTTTGCGAATTCCGCACATAGCGTTTTTATGGGCTGCTGCTGTGCCACTGGGCCAACGTCCCACATTATGAAAGAGCAAACGATTATTATGCTCCCAATCCTTGCCATTGAGTAAGGGGCTTAAACTATAACCCTCGAGTTCACCCTGTACTTTTTCAGGAACATCGACTCCTGCTAATTCACAGAGCGTCGGTAAAACGTCGAGGTGAGCCGTTAAGTTTTCCACTGTCTTGGGCTGCCATTTTTTTGGCCAGCGCCACAAAGAAAAGGCTCGTGTGCCCCCTTCCCAAATGGTGCACTTGGGACCACGCATGTCAGCATTATAAACATCGAGTCCCACTGTAACACCATTGTCATTCATGAAAATTAGTATGGTATCGTCGTATAAGTTTTCTTTTTTTAGAAATTGATCTAAACGCCCAAGGTTATCGTCTATGTTTTCAATCATGGCCAAATAAGCGGCGTGATTATCGTTGAGTCCTTTAGCCTTGTATTTCTTCAATAAATCCTCAGGAGCTCCCAAGGGGGTGTGAGGGGAATAGGTACAAAGATAGAGAAAGAACGGCTGCTCGCCCGCTTCTTTCATAAAAGTCATTGCTTCATCAAAAAAGGCGTCCTCGCGAAAACCCTTTGTTTGAAAACGTTTGCCATTGCGAATCATCTCCACATCAAAATGATTGTGGGGCCCTTTTGCGTTCTTCGCATACCAATCAAAACCGCGATATTGCGGTGCATAACCTTTGTCGTTACCCAAGTGCCATTTACCCACAAAGCCCGTTTTGTAGCCTCCTTCCTTAAGAATATCGGCTATCGTCAACGCACCCTTGTAAAGCTTTTCACGAGGCTGAACCGTATGTGTCACTCCATTGCGAAATTCATGCATTCCCGTCATCAGAGCTGCACGAGTAGGCGAACATGAAGGACTCACATAAAAGCGATCAAAGCGTACGCTCTCAGAATGTAGCCGATCCATATTCGGTGTTTCTAAATAAGGGTGACCATGTACGGCCATATCACCATAACCTTGGTCATCGGTAAGAATAAAAATAATATTAGGCGATTTCGATTGCTTTGCCATAGAACACAAAGTCATCGAAATTATAAAAATGAACTGAAAGAAAATCATATTGTTAATCATTTGGAACTAACCTTAGTTGTTGAAAAGATGGCGGTGGGGAGCCCTGCTTTATTATATAAATTAGCATTCGCTGGATTTTGCTGCCAAGCATACCTTACGCCTCTAGGCTTAACTATGTCCTTGTGACTGAGTAATACTTGATTTGGATTGATTATTTTTGCTGTGGCATATTTCCATACCCCATCTTCACCACAAAGCTCAAAGCCGGATAATTTTCTTTCGACAGGTTTTACAGGTTCAAGAAGCTGTTTTTTTCCAACGATTAACCCACTTTCACTATAATTGAAATGAACAATCACAGTCGCTCCTTTCCGTTCTGCCGATTGAAACAAAGGGCCACTCGGTACAATATTGTTAATTTGGTAAGTATCATGCAAGGCCCAACGCGAAAGCCTTTTCCCCACATCAACTTTGTTGACCGGATGAATATCTTTAACTTGCCCTATATCGTGAAGGACCGCCATACCTGTATTCGAAATTTCCAATCCGAGACGTAGTTGATTACTAATTTCCACCCAAGTATTTTTCTTCTGCAAGGGCTCTTTTAAAGACTCTCCTAAATTAGCTAACTGACAAAAATACACGGGAAAGTTTCCCTGCTGCCACTTTGCTCTCCATCCACGAATAAGACTTTTAAGAAGTCCACGGTGTGCTTCGACCCTATTGGGATTATGCGACTCACCCTGATACCATATTGCTCCACGAATCGCGTAGGGAATGACCGGGTTGACCATTCCATTAAAAATCGAAGCTGGTGTTGCCGAATTTGCGGATGGCACAACGCTCATGATGGGACGCTTAGGTCTCGGAAGCCCTTTTTTGCGATTGAGCTTTATAGCCTCACGATATTTTACCATGGCTTGCTGATATTTTTTTGACGCTAATTGAGCATCGTAGGATTTGACTTGTTTTTGGATTTTTGTTAGCAATTGCTTATGAATCGCCTGATTAAACTCAGAAGGGGGGATAAAGGATTCAATACGTTTGCCTCCCCAAGTCACATTTACAATACCGACAGGGCGATCAAGATGCTGACGCAGTTGCTTAGCAAAGAAATAAGCCGTTCCCGAAAAACTTCCGTTATTTTGCGGTGTCGACGCAAGCCATTGACCTTCGAAGTCTTTTTTTGTCTCGAGTGCTGAGGCGACATTGGGCACTTTGATTTGACGTAAAAATTCATCTTTTGCCTGTTCTTTTTCATCCTTCATAAACTTGAGTACTGATTCATAACCCACATCTTTAGTTTTAAGAGATAACATTTCGAGAGTGTACATCATGTTAGACTGACCACTGCAAAACCAAACTTCACCAACGACTATATTTCTTATCACGATTCTTGAGTTCTCACTTTGAACCACCATGGAATAAGGCTTATAAGAACCCTTAACGGCCTTGAGTTTGAGCTGCCAGTTTCCCTTAGCGTCAACAATAGTTTTTTGACTTTGACCCGCAAAAGACACTTTCACTTCCTCTCCTGCTTTGCCCCACCCCCAAATGGGTAAAGGCTTCTCACATTGTAACACCGCACCATCGGAGAAAATTGTCGCTATCTTGATCTCGGCGAAGACAATCGACGAAGCAAAACATAGAGTGATAAAGAATATTTTGATCCTTTTTCCTTTAGTGACTAAGTCCATATCTCGTAATTGATACAGTTTAATTGTCATTTTGTTTGTTCTCCATGCCAGGTGATTCTGCTTTTTTGATTTTTAATATCTACCCACACAGAGGCATATTTAAACTCACGAGTATATACATAGCCGTTTTTCACTGCTGGGCCTTTTGGAGCCCCCAAAGGTTTATCATATTCAGGATACCACCTATCATCTAAAGGCTTCTCTTCTGCTGAATAAGCATGACAATTAAAATAGCTGTATTTTTCTGCACAAATTAGAAAAATTGCTAAACTCATCCTCATTTTATACAACTCTTCTTTTTTGCTCTTTGCTCGACGGTCAACATCATCCAGGGTAATATTGCCTTTAGCATTTTTAGAAGTCAGCGCTCTCTTAAATCCGGGAGAAAATGCGATAATCTTCCCAGATTGTGCAGCTTTTATAACAGCATCCATTCCTTTTATGACGTATTCCTCATAAGTAGGACTTGGCGCATTCGGAAAAAAACCTTCAATATAGGAACCATCAAAATAGTTCATATATTCTAGACCGCTTGCAGGCAGAAGTGCACGTATGATATTAGCGACTACAAGCTTGTTTTCGTCCACAGCCCCCCGAGCATCATTCATCATTATTTTATAAGCTTCAACTAGCTTCTCTTTCTTTTTTTTACCAAGAGCCCCCTTAGCATAACGATCATAAAGAACTTTTATATTGGCATCAAAAAACAGACCATCAATTGCCGAATGCTCAGTCATTTCTTTACAGTGATTTACCCACCAATCTCGCACTGTTTTTTTGGTTAGATCATACGCAGGCAAACGTCCTCGAACAATTTTCTTACTTCCATCTTTACTATTTTTAAGAAAAGCATTTTTTATTGATTTTATGTTATCTTGCTCTTCATAAAAGTTGGCCCAATAGATGAAAACGTTCCAGTAATAAAGAATTTTGATATTTGGGTTTAAAGCTTTTACTGATTGAGCCGCAGATAAAGTCCCCTTTTCTGAGCCTCCAAAAGTTTTCATTCCAGTCGTTTTTTCAAAAGTAACAAGCGGATATTTTGCAATAAGTTTAAGCTCACCTGAAGTAAATGCTTCATTTTTTCTAATATGTAAATAAAGCGGTACTTTATCCCAACTAAACGCGGGCATTTTTCCCGAGCCATCATCTGCTTTAACATCCTTCTGAGATAAGGAGGCTTTTGACTCATTGCCTTGACTCTCCACACTCAATGCAAACATATGAAGGCTCATAATAATGAAAATGATCGACATTTTTCTCAAAGAACACGCTCCAAATTATTTTAATGTCTAAACCTAGTTACTTTTCTAACTCTTCTATTGTCCAAGGTGCCTTGCGTTTGCGATACTTTTTACGTACCTGTCGCACATCATTTTCTGTAAGCATTCTTGCTGAATTACCCCAAGAGTTACGGATATAAGTCAGCACATCTGCCAGATACTTATTATCGTGACTCTTTAAGGCCTCCATCGCTCCAGGATAAGTCTTTCCATCAATTGGCCCAGTTAAACCATGCAAGACAATTCGAGCAAGTTTATCGTGGGATCCAAGCACTCTTTTAGAGCCTTTTAGTGCTGGTGCCAACATCATATCAGTCCCGGTCATTTGCACACCCGCTCCATCTTGACCATGACAAGCAAAGCATAAAGCCTTGTAATGCTTTTCACCTGCTTGCATCGCCTTCTCAAAAATTGGTCCCTTGCCTTTAAGCGCATCTAGAAAGACTTGATGCTTGCGCTGAGCTTCATCATTTTTAGCTTTTTGCGCTATATGCAATTTTAGCACAGGATCTTGCGCATGTATCTTCTCAAATTCTTTTACAAAATTTTCAGCAATCTTTTTGGGACCATAACTCATCATACTCCAATAAGCTTGCGCTAAGATTTCTGGTCGCGTTTCATTCTCAAGAATCTTATTAAAAGCATTTAGGGTGCCTTTATCTGCATTGGCTAAATAGGAATCTGCAGCTTGGAGTCCATGGAGAGCTAAACGAGCATCCGCTTTATTGTTCAAAAACTTTAGCATAAAGCCCGGGCCTATAGCTCCGAGCCCATCGAGCGCCCACAAAATCTCAATTTGCTCTTGAGTATTTTTGGATTGATTTAAAGCGCTTCTCAAAGCTGTATGTAAGCTTTTTTCATTTCTCAAAACTATTAATTTGCGGACGGTCGTTCTTACACTACCATTTTGATGACCGAGATAGGGAATCAATTCTTTTGAGCTCATCTCCAAAAATTTTGGATGTTCAAATTTCTTACTGTAGCCCTTGGGGACTAAACGATAAATACGCCCCATTTTTTTATTTTTAGCTAAGCCATACTCATCTATCACTCCACGGAGATAAGAGCGCTTCGATGTCCAGTTTCCCTCTTGAATGATGCCGCGATACATATCCACAATATAGAGTGCACCATCGGGTCCCGTTTTTAGGTTTACAGGTCGGAAGTTGGCGTCTGTTGAACGTATAAATTCACTTTTGGGATAAGGATTACTCAATTGGCGATAACCCCCACTCTTGTCGACTTTTGCCATGCGCACTAAACGACCCACAGGCTCACAAATGAGGTAGTTTCCATAAAACTCAGGCATCAATTCACCACGGTATACACCATGACCACAAGCAGCCGTCATATGATTGAGCGTATTATCCTCACGCATACGCGCGCGTCCCCCCTGAGCATCGGGAATATTATCAATCGGCCAAACTGTATTAAAATCTTCTTCTAATTCATTTGGAAATTCTGCTCGCGTATATTTTGTCGGAGTTTGAAAGTACTGAAAACTTTCTTCTCGTCCAGAGTGACCCGTGGCAAAATGACCATCATCATCGCAAGCCAGCCCCCATTGAGTACTGACATTACCACGGTCATCCGTAATAACTTTCCCATCCACAATTTTAAAACGCTTTGTCCCCTTGGTAAGATAAATCCAGTTATCGAGATTCCAGATTAAACCACTGGCTTGATGCTCTAAGTTCCCTTGCTTTGGACCACCCTTGTACCAGACCTTCTTTTCATCGGCTTTACCATCATTATTTGTGTCACGATAAGCGTAGATATCGAGCGTATTTGTTTCGCAGATAAGAATGCGATCATCTAGGGGAAGAATCATTCGGGGCAATAAGAGTCCATCAACAAAAACGGATGATTTATCCATTTTGCCATCACCATTGGTGTCAGTCATTTCATGACGCGACTTGTGCTATCAAAT